>JAYVRH010000444.1:0-5178 GCA_043776495.1 Cyclobacteriaceae bacterium | reverse complement strand
GGAAGTACGCGTTGACGTGGCCAGTATCTTTAAACATTTTTTCCAGCCCTTGCTGCATTTTCTCCCAGATGGCATATCCATAGGGCTTGATGACCATGCAACCGCGGACATCTGAATTTTCTGCCAGATCGGCCCTTTTTACCAATTCTACATACCATTGTGCATAATCATCGGCCCTGGTAGGTATTTGTTTTGACATCGTTTGATCAATTTTGAGGCGCAAATATAAGGCGAGGGATGCGTAAAGGTCGATTTTTACACCATTAACTTGAAATAAGAGAATTACCGATCTGTTTGCCCAAAAAACCAGTGAAATGAGTACGAAAAAATGATTGCTAAAGGGAATCGAGCTGACTAAATTTACGTTGAATACGGTATGGACTCATTAATCACTAAGGCTATGAAAACGAAATACGCAGTGGCAATCCTGACCATGGGAATGTCGGTGGCCGCAATGGCTCAAGAAAGCGATGATATGTATTTCAACGCAAAAGACCGAAATGTTATAAATAAGGCAAATGAGATTGTCTTGGCGAAAAGGTATCAGCAAGATGACATGAATGCGGTACGTTCCAACCCAGTCAATCCTTCTGATTCATACTCAGGACGGGGTGTAAATCCGGAATACAACGCTCAATCCAAAAATGGGACCTCGGTGGTTCAAAATAGTCCAGATTATTTCCTTTCGGGATATCAACCGAAAAATGTGAACAGCAGTCTATATAGTGGTGGCGCGAGTGCTTATTCTAATCGTTATGGTAACTGCGCCTGCAATGGTTTTTCAAATATGGGATATGGTAGTATGATGGGGATGGGCTATGGCAGCATGTACGGTATGGGAATGGGATATGGGAGCACGATGGGGATGGGATACGGAAGTATGATGGGAATGGGATATGGTGGCTATAGCTCTTTCTACAATCCTTACAGCAGTTTCTACTCTCCTTTTAATAGCATGTTCTCAATGGGATATGGAAGTATGTATGGAAATCCTTACAGCATGATGGGCATGTATGGGATGTACAGTCCTTATAGCTATGGCGGCTATAACCATTCTTATGGAGGTGTCACTGTAATAGGCAATGGTGACAGCAGGGCCACTGTAACGGGAAGACATTCATCACGGTCCAACAGTTTGAACAATTATGTTGACAACAACCGCAGTGCTGATAATGCAACGATCGTCGGAACCAACGGACGTGTGAGAGAAGGTGGCAGAATGAGCAGCAACTCCACTTCCACCCCTAACTATTACGATCGCGGTTGGAGAGACAACTCCAGCAATTTTTCTAACAGCAATACTCAAAGCGGCTGGGACAATGGAGGTAATACACGCAGTGGTTGGGGCGGCAACAATGGTTGGGGCAACTCCAATGGTAACGCACGCTCCTCTTTTGACAACTCTAACTCAGGCTCCCGCAGTTCTTTCGGAGGTGGCGGATTCTCCGGTGGTAGCGGTGGTGGTGGCGGCGGCGGTCATTCCCGTGGTCGGAATTAATCTCCTGGAATGAGTAAGAACCAAGCGCGCCGAGACGTTAATAAGTAGATGGCGGGCTTGGGCCAGTTGACGTTCTAAATTCAAATTAACAGTCATGAAAAAAAAGATCGTCATTGCGATCGCGGGTTTCATATTGCTTGGTGCGACCGAAATTCTTGCCCAGATTCCCACGTACTCAGAAGAAGCATTGACACTCAGTCGCACCCGTGTCGGAGGCACTGCACGAATGCAGGGAATGGGCGGAGTTCAGAACTCATTGGGTGGAGACATCAGCAGTGCCTATTATAATCCTGCCGGACTTGGAATGTATAACCGTTCGGACTTTTCAATCACCCCAGGTTACGCCATCAACAACTCATCCTCATCTTACCTGGGGAATACCGGTTCGGAAAGCAAAACAAGCCTGATCATTCCCAATCTTGGCATCGCATTCCAATCGAAAAAAAATGAAAATAAGGGGCTGCTGGCAGGCACCTTCGGCATCAATTACAACCGGACGAATAGTTTCAATAATACGTTTGCGTATCAAAGTACCAACAAAGACAATTCAATAATTGACTACTTCATTGACAATGCCAATGGAACGGGAACTTCACAATTCAGCACCAGCGGGTCGAACTACAACACTCCAACTGGCCTGGCTTATTTTAATTACTTGATTGGCCCTCAAAGCCTTTTAAATCCTTTAGCTCCCTCCGATCAGTATTTTACGGACGTGTCCGGAATACCCATTCAGGATGAAGTTGTTAAGACAACTGGATCTCAGGACCAGTGGAGTTTCTCCTATGGAGCCAATTTCAATGACAAAATCTTCGTGGGCGGAGGAATCGGTCTTGCATCCTTCAAATACAAGTCAGAAATTATCTACACAGAAACATTTAATGAGAGCAACCAACCCATGTCCAAGATGCAATTGAATGAAACGCTGAATCTATCCGGTGGGGGTGTCAATGCCACCCTAGGTACGATCATACGCCCGGTGGATCGGTTTCAGATTGGCCTCTCGGTGGCAACCCCTACCAGCTATGCCATCAGCGACACGTACAGCGCAAATATGTCCACCTCATGGAAAAATTTTGAATACACACCAGGGAAATTTTTGAATAAACAAAGTGCGGCGACAGATATAGTCACTTCCAACTATAACATCACGACCCCGTGGCGCGTGAGCGGTGGCTTCACTTTCTTCTTTGAGAAAAAGGGTTTCATCAGCGCTGATGCAGAGTGGCTTAGTTATGGAAAAGCCCACTACAGCTCCAGTACCGGCGATGACTATTCTGCCGACAACAAGAAAATCAAAGACCTCTATAAGACCACCCTGAACATTCGTGTAGGAGGAGAGTATCGTTACAACAACTACAGGTTCAGAGCGGGTTATAGCATGATGCCAGATCCATTTCAGACAGAACAAAACGGCATCAACCGCTCCCTGTCTTCTTTCTCGACAGGATTGGGCTACAGGGCCTCAAATTTTTATATTGATTTTGCTGCTGTACTGGGGCAGGGTGATGCTTCCTACAGACCTTATAACGTGAATACTTCCACAAGCCCAATCGTCACGTTGAATAACAAATCGACCAGCTTCATTTTCACACTTGGCTTCCCATTTTGATCTTCTCAAGGATTTCTTTGGCAGAGATCGAGTCACCAGAGATCACAAAGTGTGCCTGGCGGTAAAAAGAAATCCGCTGCGATCTCATGAATTCAATATGGTCTTTTAAGCTTTCCGGGTGAGTCTTCGCCAGAAGAGGACGGTCCGCAAGGGCAGTGAGGGTAATGCGTCTTGCTATTTCCCGGGGAGGCACATCTAAGAAAATACTTTTTCCCGCCTGGTTGATTGCGGTCAGGTTATCAAAGAATACCGGCACCCCTCCTCCCGTGGCCATCACAAAATCATTTTTCATTGCACACCATTTTTTCAGATGTGCTGATTCCAAGCTTCGAAAATAGTCTTCCTTTTTTTTCTCAAAGATCTCTTTAATGGACTCTCTTTCCGAGTTCTCAATCTCAGTGTCCAAATCCACAAACCGAATGCTTAGTGCGGAGGCCAACTCCTTTCCAAGAGTCGTTTTTCCGCAACCAGGAAGTCCAAGCAGAAAAATTTTCATGCAGCAAGAGGTATTTATTTTGTGAGAAGGGCCATAACATCATTAGCCTCCGGCGTGTCGTTGTAATGCCAGTTGCCCAGCACCGTTCCGTCCCTCCAGAGCGAGATGCCGGGGTTTGAGCGAATGATCGTCTTCAGCACCGTGGCATCCGCGAAAGCATATGGCACCGCCAACTGGTTTTCATGCCGGAATGTCTCCATCTGCTCCGCGGAAGATGATGTCAGCACAAGGCAATCAACTTTTCCATCGAGGCCCTTGGTCAATTGTCGAATGGCCTCCACATTGCTAACGGACGCTTTCTTCGCGTCCACCATCACGATGAACAACTTTTGTCCTTGAAAAGTAGCCTGCGTTAAATCCTCACCGTCAGGGCTGCTGATTGAGTAATCCGTGATTTTAGGCTTGATTTTCTCTTCATTCAGTATTTCAGAGGATTTATACTCATATCCTTCTTCTGCTGGCAAAAATTTCGGGGAGTGTACCGTTTCTCCATTCTTGATAAAGGTGTATTCAATCACTGGTTGTTCCTCCGGCAACATCTGATGCGGAATATTATTGCCAATTCGATAGGCCCGAAAGTCAATAAACGGCAGATGGCGAATGGCATATATCCCCAGAAAGAAACTGATGGCGACTGTGGCGATTATCACACTGTGCCCTTCCATCGTTCTTAACACAGCCTGGTAACGCTTGCGGTACCAAAATAAATGGGACACAAAAACCATCAAGGTTATGTCTTTCCAAAATGATTCCCACGGAGTAAGCTTGATGGCATCCCCAAAGCAGCCACAGTCTGTTACCTTATTAAAATGGGCTGAATAGAAAGTCAGAAAAGTAAAGAAGACCATCAAACAGAGCAGCACCCAGGTTGTTGATGGCATACGGTAAAAGAGCAGGATGGCAACACCCAACGCTACCTCCAGAATAATTAATACCATGCCGATTTCCAATGACCACGGAATGAAATAATGAAAGAACGAACCGAAGTCCTGTACGAAAACTTCAAAATATTCCTCCAACTTAATTTCTGTACCAACAGGATCATTTAATTTTATCAGGCCTGAAAAGATAAAAAGGCCCCCAACAAAGAGACGAGAAAATTGGTCTATGATTTTTTGTTGCATGATTCTGGTTCTTTAGCTGACACTCCGTTCATTTAGCAAACCGGCATCAGTTGGTTTGTTCATTTAGTTTAATAAGGCAAAACACTGCGTAGTTAATCATATCCTGGTAGTTCGCTTTTACCCCCTCACTTACAATCGTTTTACCCTGATTGTCTTCAATTTGTTTCACCCTTAACAACTTCATAAGAATAATATCTGTGATAGAGCTTACCCGCATCTCGCGCCATGCTTCCCCGTAATCGTGGTTTTTGGCCTCGTGTAGTTCATGGGCTTCAAACACGACCTCCTTATAAAGCGGTACTACCTCCTCAGCCGTCAGCTCCATGGCGGAGGATCTCTCAAGTTTCACCTGAATCAAGGCAATGACACAATAGTTAATGATTCCCATAAACTCCTCGCGAATGCTATCTTCCACTTTTTGAGAGCCCTTTTCCTGGATGCTTCGAAT
>JAYVRH010000443.1:0-1629 GCA_043776495.1 Cyclobacteriaceae bacterium | reverse complement strand
AAACCTTACCTGTTTGCCAGATCAATTGAACATTCGAATCAATGAGCTTGTCGATGCCTGCCAGCATGCTTTCATTAATTGTTCTTGCCCCGCCACTTCCACCCAACACCAGCAACGTCCGATCATTGGCAGCAAAGCCAAAATGGTTCAGCGCCTTGTCACGTTTGCTCTCCACATTGATGATGTCTTTTCTTACCGGGTTACCGGTGATCAATACTTTTTCTTTTGGGAAATATCTTTCCATGCCCGGATAGGCCACGCAGATCCGAGCGACCTTCTTAGCAAGTCCTTTATTGGTCAACCCTGCATATGAATTCTGCTCCTGAAGGATGGTCGGGATTTTGAATTGTGCGGCGGCCATCATCATCGGACCACTGGCATACCCACCCGTACCGATCGTAACGTGAGGTTTGAATGTTTTTACAATGCCTCTGGCCTTCCAATAGCTTGAAATCAATTTAAAAGGAAATGTGAGCAGTGATACAGACAACTTTCTACTCAGGCCACTGATCCACAACCCAATAATCCTGTAGCCAGCTTCCGGCACACGGATCATCTCCATTTTCCCCAGGGCGCCAACAAAAAGAATGTCTGCATCGGGATGACGCTCGCGAAAAGCATTGGCGATGGCAATGGCCGGGAACACATGCCCACCGGTGCCGCCACCAGAGAAGATGAGTCGATATGGTTGTTGCGCCCTCATGTAAGTGTGCACTTTGATTGGAAAGCTGAATGCTTTAATTCATTGGCTATTGGGTGTTGGCCTTTGGCTTTTGGCTGCTCGCAACAAGCCAACATAGTATAGTTCATATTAAAAGTATCAGGGTTAGATAGTTTACCTAACCAAAGGGTGAACAGCCAATGGCCTACGCCCAACACCCAAAAGCGCTCATTTTTGTTCATGCTGCTTTTTCTAAATTCTTACCTTCCTTCGACTCTTCACTCTCTGACTGTTGTCCCCAATTTTCTTCTTGCTCGCCTCGGCTCACACTCAAAATAATTCCTACCGATATTCCTGTGAACACCATCGCGGTACCACCCATGCTAATCAATGGGAGCGGTTGTCCCGTGATGGGGCCTAGTCCAACCACGACCCCCATGTTTACCATAGCCTGACACACCAGGTCAAAACTCAATCCCGCCGAAAGCAGTCCTCCAAACGCACGCTCGGAATTATAGGCTGCCTTCATACCTCGGTGGAGTAGAATCAGATAGAGTAGCAATACAATGACACCCCCTACCATACCATATTCCTCCACGACAATCGCGTACACAAAATCTGAGTAAGGGTGTGGAAGAATATTTCTTTGATCGCTGTTGCCAGGCCCTTTTCCCATCACACCACCTGTTGCAACGGCAATCCGCGCATGTTTGGCCTGAAACGGAAGTTCACTGCCATTGACAAAACTTAAAATTCTATTCTTGGCGGTCTCGCCCCTCACACCAAACTTCAGTGCAACTGCTCCTGCCAACAATCCGACCAATACCAACATTGCGAGGTACTTCACGGGTACACGGCCTATGAACATCACCAGCATGCAGGTTGCGAATAGCAACACGGCAGTAGACAAATTTGTGAGGGCAATCAGCCCGCAAATCACTCCGCACCAGATCAAAATCGGAATCAAT
>JAYVRH010000442.1:0-5178 GCA_043776495.1 Cyclobacteriaceae bacterium | reverse complement strand
AATGCAATCCACTCACATTCGGAATAAGTTCACTCTACTGGGGCACCAAATAGCGATCCTGCTGATGTTCGTGACTGGATTATCTTACGGCCAGCATTTTAAGTGGGCCAGGAGAAACAATCCGGAGTTTGACAAGAGAAGAGTTTCTTATGGCTTTATGATCGGTATCCACACATCAGCTTACCAGTTAAAATATTCCGACCAGTTCGTTACCCAGAGTTTCGACACTGTCCATTCTGTTCAGGGATCCTATTCCGCCGGATTTTCTTTGGGGTTCCTCATCAACTACCGCTTCAATGAATGGCTGGACCTGCGCGTGATGCCAAAAGCAGGATTCTACGATCATAAGTTGACGTATTATTTTACGGACAATACCACGAAGCGGCAATTGATTGAGACCACCATGGTGGAATTTCCAGTGTTGTTGAAATATAAATCCAACCGTCGCGGCAATGTTCGGATGTACATGATCGGAGGGTTTACACCTGCGATCGAAGCATCGGGTAAAAATGATGTTCAATCCACGACCGCCAATCTTTCTGTTCACAATGCAAATTTGAGTCTGGATGCAGGTTTTGGGTTTGATTTTTATTTCCCCTTGTTCAAATTTTCACAAGAGATTCGTTTCTCAAGGGGGATCATCAATATGCTGGGATCTGATCCGAGTATTTACAATGCTCCGCTCAAATATCTGAACACCAATACCATTTCTGTCTACTTTATTTTTCAATGATCTTTTCTTGAACCTATTTTTATCCAATGAATTCTAAAAGAATTGCATTCATCACCGGGGCGACTTCCGGTATCGGAGAGGCCTCCGCCAGACTGCTGGCAAAGAATAATTTTAAAATCATTCTATGTGGAAGAAGAAAAGACCGGTTAGAAAGTTTGAAAAAAGAACTTTCTGCCATCACAGAAGTTACTTCACTGCAATTTGAGGTCAGTAATCGGAAGGTGGTTAAGGATGCCATCGCGTCCCTTCCCGATGCCTGGAAAAATATTGATGTTCTGATCAACAGCGCCGGTGGTGCTCACGGGCTTGACCCCATACAATCAGGAAACATAGACGACTGGGACGCAATGATTGACGCCAATGTAAAAGGACTTTTATATGTGTCACGGGAAATACTTCCCGGCATGGTTGAACGCAAGTCCGGGCACGTGATCAATATTGGATCCATTGCAGGAAGAGAAGTGTATGCCAATGGAAATGTGTATTGCGCTGCGAAGTTTGCAGTGGAGGCTCTTACCCGCTGCATGCGAATTGATTTGAATACAGCCGGAATAAAAGTCACAGGCATCAACCCGGGTCTGGTCGATACAGAATTTTCAACGGTCAGGTTTAAAGGCGACAAGGATCGTGCGAATTCAGTCTATAAAGGAATTATTCCATTGAATGGAGATGACGTGGCTGACCTTATTTTGTTTGCTTTGACCCGGCCTGCTCATGTAGTGGTAGCAGATATGGTGGTGTTTCCGGTGGCGCAGGCGAGTGTGACGGTGGTGAGTCGTGGATGATCGCGGATTTTATGGATTATGGGATTACGCGGATTTGTGGAGACAGGATGAGGCGTTTGAAGGTTAGGCTTTTTGATCCGAAATTGATGAGGAGGCCAATTTCAAGTTTGTAGGCTTTCAGATGATTGATGCTTGGGCCAGGTGGGCATCTTCCAGTTGGCTAAGTGCCTTTAATTCAACTATGATCTTCCCGTCAACGACAAAATCTGCCAGACGTCTGCCGGCGATAGGCAAGGACACTATGTTGAATTGATGCCTTGGTGGCGAAAGTATCCGCCTGGATTTTAACCCTGAATCCTGTCGACTTTCTTAACAATTTGGTAACTTCTTGGTAACTTCACCTGTTTCCAAAGATTGAACCTCTCATCACGCTATGAAAAGAATCCTACGCAGTTTTTCCCTCATCATCAACTACAAAACGTTTATCGTTACAGCCTTGTCTTTGATCTCGACATATTTATGTTATGAATTCGGTTTGACCGCCAAATTCCCTGATATGCTCGTGGGTGTGGCCATCGTGTTCCCTGTCGTTTTTTCAATTGGGTCCGCCTACAATCGAAGAGAGGTAGCCTTGCAGCGGTGGGCGGATTTTAAAGGACATGCCATCGCCATCTATTACGCCACCCGCGACTGGACTACCAACAAAGACAACGACCTGCCGGAGCGTAGCCGCAACCTGATTATTGCGATGATGCAATCATTACGAGATATTTTGAAGGGGGAGAGGGCTGATTGGACGGATCGGGAGACTGAATATTACCAATACTTTTCAAGGCTCTCGACCATCACGATGGAGCTTCGAAACTACGGCGTTCAGAGTGGAGAGATTTCGAGGGTGAGCCAATACGTCAGCAAAATGATCGTAGCATTTGACAACCTCAAGATTATTTACCTTTATCGTACACCGATCACGCTTAGGGCTTATAGCAAAGTGTTCATTTATGTTTTTCCCATTATCTACGGGCCGTATTTTGCCAGTACTTTTCATGATTTTTCCGCTTCCCTTGAATATGTGATGCCGGTGTTGTACAGTTTCATCTTAGTCAGCCTGGATAATATTCAGGACCACCTCGAAAATCCTTTCGATCAGATAGGTGAAGATGATATTCAGATTGATGCGGAGGAGACAGGGAGGTTGTTGATTTGAGGAACGCATTCACCACGGAGGACACTAAGCACACGGAGAAGACACAGAGAATGCAAAAATTTTACTTTGTGTATTCCTTTGTGCTCTCCGTGTACCTTTGTGGTGAAAGCTGTTCAAATCCAATTCAAGGCAAGAACTCTCCGCCGTGCTTGAATTTAGTGCTTACCCTTTCACCACCAACCCCAATTCATTTAATTGCTCTTTTGAGATCGTTGAAGGCGTATCGATCATTGTATCGCGGCCAGAATTATTTTTAGGGAATGCTATGAAGTCACGGATCGAGTCGGCACCTCCAAAAAGGGAACAAAGGCGATCGAAGCCAAAGGCGATGCCCCCATGAGGAGGAGCACCATACTCAAATGCCTCCATCAGGAAGCCAAACTGTTTTTTTGCTTCGTCTTCTGTGAAACCAAGTTTATTGAACATCAACTGTTGCGTTGGCCGGTCGTGAATGCGGATAGAGCCACCCCCAACCTCGGTGCCATTGATGACCATGTCATACGCATTGGCCCGAACTTTTCCCGGATCAATGTCGAGCAGCAGTAAGTCTTCAGGTTTGGGCGATGTGAAAGGATGGTGCATCGCATGATAGCGGTTTGTCTCTTCATTCCACTCGAGTAATGGGAAGTCGATTACCCAGAGCGCAGAAAATTTATTTTTGTCACGAAGACCCAACTGACCGGCAACATGAAGGCGCAATTCACCTAAGGCTTTTCTAGTTTTGTCTGGTTCGCCGGCCATCACCAGCAACAGGTCTCCGGGTTTAGCGTTGGAGGTGGAAGCCCATTTCTTTAGCTCCTCTTCTGAATAAAACTTGTCTGCTGACGACTTGAGTGAACCTGTGGACTCATAACGCGCCCATACCAATCCCTTCGCGCCAATCTGAGGACGTTTCACGAACTCCGTGAGTTCATCCAATTGCTTGCGGGTGTATCCGGCACAGCCTTGCGCACAAATTCCGATCACCAGTTCAGCCTGATCAAATACCGGGAACCCCTTTCCCTTTGTAAGGGTGGTCATCTCGGAAAATTTCATTTCAAAACGCGTGTCGGGTTTATCAGATCCATAGTATTTCATGGCCTCATCGTAGGTGATGTGAGGTACCGAGGGCATATCAATTCCTTTTACATTCTTAAAAAGGTGTCTTACCAATCCTTCAAACGTGCTTAGAATATCTTCCTGGGTGATGAAGGCCATCTCACAGTCGATTTGAGTGAACTCAGGCTGACGGTCGGCCCTCAGGTCTTCGTCGCGAAAGCACTTCACGATTTGATAGTAGCGGTCGAACCCTGATACCATTAATAATTGCTTGAAAGTTTGTGGTGATTGCGGCAATGCATAGAACTCGCCATGATGGATTCTTGATGGTACCACAAAGTCGCGCGCGCCTTCCGGTGTTGATTTGATCAGAACAGGCGTCTCTACTTCGATGAAGTTCAGGCTGTCGAGATAGGCGCGGGTCTGCTGTGCCATTTTATGACGCAATTGGAGACTTTCGCGAACAGACGTTCTCCGCAGATCGAGGTATCGGTATTTCATCCGAAGGTCATCTCCTCCATCCGTATTTTCTTCGATGGTAAAGGGAGGAACTTTCGATTCATTGAGGACCTCAATGCTTTCTACTTTTATCTCTATACCACCGGTCAGTATTTTATCATTCTTGGAAAGGCGCTCTGCGACGGTGCCAGTTACTTTGACCACAAATTCACGTCCCAGTTGGCGGGCGGAGTCAAGAAGCTTTGGGTCCGTTTTCCCCTCCTCAAGAAATAGTTGAGTAATTCCATACCGGTCACGAAGGTCAATCCATAACAAACTACCCTTGTCACGCAGACGCTGCACCCAGCCTGTCAGCGTTACCGTCTTATTAACGTCCTGAATCCGCAGTTCACCGCATGTATGTGTCCTTAGCATCTGAAATTGATTAATTTTGGGCGCGCAAGTTAATAAACAATGATCAAAAGCCTTATCCTTATCGTCTCCTTGTGGTTGGTTCCTTCCACCAGTTTAAAGCTGGTCAAAACCAAGGTGTCCAACGGCATCACCGTGTCCTTGCCAGCTGCAATGTTTCCAATGACACCAGACGACATGGCCCAGCGCTACCCATCCGTTCGGGCTCCCCTGGGCGCCTTTACAGACCAGGATAGGGCGGTGGATTTTAGTGTCAATATTTCAGCCACTAATTGGCCTGATGCAAATGTTGAATTGGCGCAAAAGTTTTTTAGAGCAGGGCTATATAATCTATATGACCGGATTGACCTGATTGCAGAAGGCACTCAAATTTTGCATAAGAGGAAATTTATTTTTTTTGAATTCGACTCCAGAATTAATGGTGATAAACGGAAGCAAAGCAATCAGGAGCCTATCCTGAAATATACCTATATCCAGTATTTAGTGGAAAGCGACCGCACCCTTGTTTTTACGTTTTCATGCCCCAGAGAACAGAAGGAAGATTGGCGTAATACGGCCAGAGAGATCATGAAAAGTGTGAGGGTAAAATGAGGCTGTGATGATCC
>JAYVRH010000441.1:0-1632 GCA_043776495.1 Cyclobacteriaceae bacterium | reverse complement strand
GAAAGTGACAAAGTTAGAGTGAAACCCATATTAAATAACTACGGGACCAGTGACTGAACGCCATTCTGGATAACCTGACAAAGTAAGGACTAAGACCTAAAAGATTTTTCCGGGATTTAGAATCCCATGGGGGTCAAAAACCTTTTTAATACCACGCATCAGATTAAGGTTTACTTCGCTCATCGCAATTGGCATATAAGGACGTTTCGCGATGCCGATGCCATGTTCTCCGGAAAGCGTGCCACCAAGGCTTACCGTCAATTTAAAAATTTCACCGATGCCTTCAGGAACTTTTGTTTCCCAATCTTCATCACTGATTTTTTCTTTCAGGATGTTCACGTGCAAGTTTCCATCACCTAAATGGCCAAAGCAAAAAGTATTGAAATTATATCTTTTACCGATTTCTTTGATGCCAGTAATCAGCTTTGGCAAATTGGATCTTGGCACCACCACATCATCTGACTTGGTGAGGGTGTACCACCTGACCGCCGGAGAAATGTTTTTTCGGATCTTCCAGAGTTCTTCTTTATGAGCGGCGCTTTCTGCAAATAGAACTTCGCCCGAATGGAATTTTTCCACGACACCCATCACCCGTTCGGCGTCGCGCATCAGCACTTCTTCATCGTTGCCATCCAATTCGCAAAGAAGGTATGCATTCATGCTTTCTGTTAGTTTGGTGGTGACAGGGCTGTTCAACACCTTTTCGCAATATTCGAATGTCAATGACGCTACTTCCTTTTCGAAGAACTCCATTCCGGAAGGTGTGACTCCAGCCACAAAAATCGCAGCAATGGCGCTGCATGCTTCCTCATTCGTAACGAACGGAATCATCATCAGCACATTCTTCTGAGGGAGGCCACGTAACTTGAAAACAATTTTCGTTATGATTCCCAACGTGCCTTCACTTCCGCACATCAGCTGCGTGAGGTTGTAGCCTGTCGAGTTTTTCAAGACGTTCGCCGCGGTCCAGATAATTTCACCTGTCGGCAAAACAACCTGCATGTTGATCACATAATCGCGGGTGACTCCATATTTTACTGCTTTTGGCCCGCCGGAATTGGTGGCCAGATTTCCACCCAGAAAACAAGACCCGCGGCTGGCAGGGTCAGGAGGGTAGAAGAGTCCTTTTTCTTTTACCGCATTTTGAAAGACTTCCGTGATCACCCCCGGCTCTACGGTTGCCTGCAGGTTTAGCTCGTCAATATTTAAGATTTTGTTAAATCGTTCCATCGATAGGACCAATCCGTTTTGAACGGGCAGTGCGCCGCCACTCAGTCCGGTGCCTGCGCCTCGGGGTGTTACAACAATTTTGTGGGCATGACAGATCTTTAGAATTTCGCTTATTTCTTCTGGTGTCCTGGGTTTCACGACGACATCAGGCATAAAGAAATAGTCTTCCGTTTTGTCATGACCGTAGTCATTCATTTCGGATGGCTCGACCATGATGTTTTCATGACCTACAATCAGGCGGAATCGATCAAGGATTACTGCCGCGATATTGCCTTCCTGCACTTCTAACACTTTAGCTTCTGCCATGAATCGTTTAAATTTGTGTTCTCTTAAAACATGATTAAACAGCGGAAAGTTACGCAAATCCGGTTTTACAAAACGTGCTTTTACCTGTTCCTTTTC
>JAYVRH010000440.1:0-1633 GCA_043776495.1 Cyclobacteriaceae bacterium | reverse complement strand
AGCCCAAATTTTGTTTGCGCGCGATGGTAGTCGAGCGACTTAAGATATTTTTCACGATCATAAAACGCGGCGATTTCATCCGGCAGATCATTGCGCTGGGCCTTCAGGTTCACATAATCTAACAGCTGGTCAAAAACATAACTGACGATGGCAATGGAAAGGATGATGAAGAGGAGCGTGGCGGGCTGCATACGTTATTTATCCAGCAACTCTATTTCCGCGGCGGCGAAGGCAAAGCCTGGCCATGCACTCGATTTTAAAATTGTACTGTAAAATGATTTGGCTTTTTCCTGATCCCCCTGATACAGATACCAGTTTGCAAGTCCATAGAGTTTGGTAACTTCTTGAACGCTCATCGAATCGGGAGGCATATTGACGTTCACGAGTTCCTCCTGGGTGATGGCGCCTTTGTAAAACATGATTCTCCTGAAGTACGCGTTTTCCCGATCGGTGTCGGATTCAGGGGTGATCGGCTTTATCACCGCGAGGCTTTTTTCTTTTTCATGGGTGCGTTGGTAGCAGTTGTATAGCCAATCGCTTGCTCCGACCACATTCTTTAGGTCGCCGCCGGTGGCCACTGCTTGTTCAAAGGCTGCGGCCGATTTTGCATAATCCTTTTTCAGATAGTGATACACGCCAATATGATACCATATCTGATGCCGCACGGTAGCGGTAGGTTTGCCGTCGAGACCATACTCCATCACGTCTGGTTCGGTGCGGATCAGTTCCTCCGCTTTGGTAAGGTCAGCAATGGAATTTTCAAGCTGTCTTAAGGTGATGTATCGGTGTCCGCGGTTTCGAAGAAGCTTATAGGAATTTGGAAATTGTTTCAAGCCTTCTGTAAAGACATCTACAGCAATTTTGTATCGCGCAGTGCCAACAAGTTGCTTGCCTATCTCAACATAGTCATCCTCCGTCAATTCCCCTTTGCTTCTGATCGCGGCGATGATGCTGTCGCTTTTTGCGATGGCTTTTGGAGCGGCAGGCTTAGAATAAAGGGCATTGCCAGAAAAAGAAATTGCTTCTGGTGAAGGCTCAGAAGTAGCCGCCTGCTCGGTCTTTTTGGAGCACGTAATCAGGAAGAAGCAAAGGATCAGGTAGAGAATTGGTTTCATGGCTTTAATATTTTGTTTCAATTTAAATATTTGAACTCAATAAGTGAAGTGTAGCAATCGAGCCTGACGAGGGCGCAAAGCCCCTTTGACGGATGATACTTAAAGCTGACCACCAAATTACTTTAGAAGCTGGCTCAAGGCGCGGTTGGATTTCTCGAAATGGAAGCCATCAAGTTGTTCTTTCATCATTCTCTGAATTTCATCGTTGCTAAGATTTCCAATGCTACCCTCGTGGGTGTGCTTCACCTGAGTTGAATGCTTGAATTTTCCCTGCTCAATATCCTGCCCGATTTTCTTATAGGCATCGCGGAATGGAATACCCTGAAGAACAAGTTTGTTCACCTCCTCTACACTGAATAGATACTTGTACTTTTCATCTTCGAGAATATCTTTCTTAACCTGCACATTGCTGATCATCAGGTTGACCATTTTGATGCAATCTTTCAATGTTTTGAAGGCCGGAAACAACTTTTCTTTTAGCAGTTGAAGGTCGCGATGATAGCCGGAAGGCAGGTTGG
>JAYVRH010000439.1:0-19551 GCA_043776495.1 Cyclobacteriaceae bacterium | reverse complement strand
GGCGATGGTGCAGGTATCCTCATCCAGATACCGCATGAGTTTTTCACCAACGAGTGCAACAAACTCGGCATCAAACTACCACCATACGGTCAATATGCTGTGGGGCTGGTTTTTTTCCCGCGCGACCCTAAAGCCCGCGAAGAATGCCGCACGGTATTGAACCGGCAGATCAAGAAAATGAAAATGTCGCTGCTGGGCTACAGGCTGCTGCCCACCAGAAACAACGAGATCGGGGAAACTGCAATGCGGGCTGAGCCTGTCATGGAACAGATTTTCATCAAGCGCCCTGAGTCAATTGCAGACCCTGATAACTTTGAACGCAAACTGTTCATCCTCCGCAAATACACCACACGAATCGTGACCGAATCGGTGCAAGGAGTCAATAACCAATTTTATTTTTCTTCTCTTTCCTATAAGACTATTGCCTACAAAGGCATGCTCACCTCACGTCAATTAAAGCATTACTTTGCCGACCTCGAGCATGAAGAAGTGGTTTCTGCCATTGCAGTAATTCATTCCCGCTTTTCTACCAACACGTTTCCTTCATGGCGATTGGCTCAACCTTTTCGGTTCATCGCCCACAATGGCGAGATCAATACCGTCCAAGGAAATATCAATTGGTTAAAATCAAAAGAGGCTTTCTTTTCCTCTGACCATTTCAGCCGCGAAGAGCTTGACATGATTTTGCCAATCTGCAACCCTGCACAATCGGACTCCTCCAATCTTGATAACGTAATTGAATTGCTGATTCACTCGGGTCGGTCATTGCCTCATGTAATGATGATGCTTATTCCAGAAGCCTGGGATGGTAACGACCAGATGGGCCAGGAGAAAAAAGATTTTTATGAGTACCATGCCAACCTGATGGAACCGTGGGACGGTCCCGCTTCGATCACCTTCACCGATGGTAAAATTGTGGGGGCAACATTAGATCGCAATGGCTTACGCCCTTCGCGCTATGTGGTAACAGATGATGACCGGGTAATCATGGCGTCGGAAGTAGGAGTGCTGGACATTGATCCTGCCAAAGTGATCACAAAAGGACGCTTGCAGCCAGGAAAGATGTTTGTTGTAGACCTGGAGCAAGGGCGCATCATCAGCGATGAAGAGTTGAAAAAAGATATTTGCTCACGCCAACCTTACGGCGAATGGGTTCGCGCCAATAAAGTTCGGTTGTCTGACTTGCCTGAGCCAGGCGGAAGTTTTCATAAGTACGATCCACGCACGTTTATCAAGCGTCAGATTTCATTCGGTTATACCACAGAAGATGTTCGAGTTGTGCTGGCTCAAATGTGTGAGACTGGAAAAGAAGCGCTTGGCTCCATGGGAAGTGATATTCCGCTTGCCATATTATCCAACCAGGCACAGCATCTGTCAAGTTATTTCAAGCAACTATTCGCACAGGTCACCAATCCTCCGATTGATCCGATCCGGGAACGACTGGTGATGTCACTGGTGACTCATGTAGGCGGCTCGCTGAATTTGTTGGAAGAGACTCCTGAGCATTGCATTACATTGGAATTACCAATACCCATTCTTTCCAACAGCGACTTGGAAAAAATCCGGTACATCGATCACCGTCACTTGCAGACGAAAACAATCTACACCTACTTCAAGGCAGGTGGTGAGCCGGGGTCATTGGAAAAAGGATTGAATCGGGTGTGCCAATATGTGACGGACGCCGTCGAAGATGGGTTCACGATTATCATTTTATCCGATCGCAGTTTCGACAGCGGTCATGCACAGATACCTTCGCTCCTGGCGGTAGCAGCGGTTCATCATGACCTCATCCGCAAAGGCCTTCGCGGAAAAGTCGGGTTGTTGGTAGAAGCAGGAGACGTTTGGGAAACTCATCATTACGCGACGTTGATCGGTTACGGTGCTTCAGGCGTGAATCCCTATTTGGTGTATCAGACCATCTTCGATATGAAGAAGCGCAATCTGCTGCCCGAAGTACTCACCGAAGAGAAAGCTGTTTACAATTATAAAAAAGCCGTGGGCGGAGAGTTGCTCAAGATTATGAGCAAGATGGGGATCAGTACGCTTCAGTCATACCACGGAGCACAGATCTTTGAGGCCCTTGGTATCAGCAGGGAGGTAGTCGATCAATATTTCACCGGCACGGTATCGCGCATTGGCGGACTTACGCTCGACGATATTGCCAAAGAAGCCCTGGCCAAGCATCGTCTCGCATTTCCTGAAACTGCACATGAAGCAACCCGATTGGAAGTAGGAGGAGTGTATCAATGGAAACAAAGAGGAGAAGCCCACCTTTTCAATCCGCAAACCATTCATCTTCTTCAGCATGCTACGAAGACCAATGATTTCCAGGTTTTTAAGAAATATTCTGCACTCATCAATGACCAGAGTGAGAAAGCCATCACGCTGAGAAGTCTTCTTAAATTCCGCAAGGGAAAATCCATACCCCTCAGCGAAGTGGAGCCCGTTGAAAATATCTTCAAGCGCTTCGCTACCGGAGCGATGTCATTCGGATCGATTTCGTATGAAGCCCACAGCACGCTTGCCGTTGCAATGAATCGGATTGGTGGCAAAAGCAACTGCGGTGAAGGAGGAGAAGACGAAGCGCGCTTCCACCGCAAACCCAATGGTGACTGGGAAAATTCTGCTATCAAGCAAGTGGCCTCAGGCCGATTTGGCGTCACGAGTTATTACCTCTCCAATGCTAAAGAACTTCAGATTAAAATGGCGCAAGGTGCCAAGCCGGGCGAAGGCGGACAATTGCCAGGCTATAAAGTGGATGATTGGATTGGCCGTGTGCGCCATTCCACTCCAGGTGTTGGTTTGATTTCACCCCCACCCCATCATGATATCTATTCTATCGAAGATCTTGCTCAACTCATCTTCGATTTGAAAAATGCGAACCGTGAAGCACGCATCAGTGTAAAATTGGTTTCAGAAGCCGGTGTTGGGACGATTGCATCAGGTGTTGCAAAAGCGCATGCCGATGTAATTTTGATCTCGGGTCATGATGGTGGTACCGGTGCTTCGCCATTGAGTTCAATACGTCATGCGGGATTGCCCTGGGAGCTTGGTCTCGCAGAGGCGCATCAGACATTGGTGAGAAACAAATTGCGTGGTCGTGTGGTATTACAAACCGATGGGCAAATCCGCACCGGGCGTGACCTGGCCATTGCGGCGATGCTCGGAGCAGAAGAATGGGGGGTCGCTACTGCTGCGTTGGTAACTACTGGTTGCATCATGATGCGTAAGTGTCATCTTAATACTTGCCCTGTTGGAGTGGCTACCCAAAATAAAGAACTGCGTGCCCTTTTTACCGGCAAGCCTGAATATGTGGTCAACCTGTTTACTTTCTTAGCACAAGAGTTGCGTGAGATCATGGCTGAACTTGGGTTTCGAACCATCAATGAAATGGTTGGACAGAGCGACTACCTCGAACTTAAGGACACAGATGACCGCTGGAAATTCTCTAACCTGGACCTCTCGCCAATTTTATATAAAGAACCGATTAGTCTTGATACGGCCCTTTTCAGACAAGAAGATCAGGATCATGGCATTGAACGCGTACTCGATCGGACGTTGATTAAGAATGCCAAGCCCTATCTCGAAAATCATGAGGCTGTGCAAGGCATATTCTCGATCACGAATGAGGACCGGGCAGTGGGTGCCATGTTGTCAAACGAGATTACTAAAAAGTACACCAATGAAATAAAAGGTAACACAGACGGTGCCGGAATCCATTTTAAGTTTCACGGTACTGCCGGTCAGAGTTTTGGTGCCTTTGCTGCGAAAGGAATCACCTTCGAATTGGAAGGTGATACAAACGATTATTTCGGCAAAGGACTTTCAGGTGCCTGCCTCATTGTATATCCTGATAAGCGAATAAAGTATGATCCGGCCCAGAATATAATCATCGGAAATGTGGCACTCTACGGCGCCACCTCCGGCGAGGTGTTCATTCGCGGAAGGGCAGGAGAAAGATTTGCAGTACGAAATTCAGGTGTGAACGCAGTGGTGGAAGGAGTTGGTGATCATGGATGCGAATACATGACTGGCGGTACGGTGGTGGTGCTGGGTGATACCGGAAGAAATTTTGCTGCCGGCATGAGTGGTGGTGTTGCCTACGTTTTTGATCCCAAGAAAACATTTGCCCAAAATATCAATATGGAAATGGTTTTGATCGATGAGAAGAACGAAGAGGATGAGGACCTTCTCCGAAGCATGATCATGGAACACATTACTCACACCGGTAGTGAGGTCGCAACACTGATGATCAAAAACTGGGATTCGGTCTTTACTCAATTTGTAAAGATCATGCCCGCCGAATACAAGGCGGTCCTTGCAAAGAAGAAGTTGAATGAAAAGCAGATTGCGGTGAGGGCATAAAACTCTCAGTGAAACTCAAGGATTTCTCTGTGAAACTCTGTGACGTGGCATTAGGTATTTATTAGAGAAGGACCAGGCATATTTGAAAATCGAAAATTAAGTTATGGGTAAGCCGACAGGATTTTTAGAAAACTCACGTGACCTTCCAAAAAAGCGGGATGTGAGTGAGCGCATTCGTGATTATAAAGAAGTGGAAGGTCCGCCGGAAGAAACCATCACGGTGAAGCAAGCTGCGCGTTGCATGGACTGTGGCACTCCATTTTGTCATTCAGGTTGTCCGCTTGGCAATAACATTCCTGAGTTTAACGATGCGGCTTATCAACAGAACTGGAAACTAGCGTACGAGATCCTTATCTCTACTAATAATTTCCCTGAGTTTACCGGCCGCATTTGTCCTGCTCCTTGTGAAGCCTCGTGTGTACTGGCCATTAACAAGCCCGCTGTGGCCATCGAGTACATTGAAAAGTCAATCATTGAAAAAGCCTTTGAGTTGGGGTATGCTGTATCAAAGATTCCTGCTTCACGCACAGGGAAAAAAATTGCGGTAGTTGGTTCCGGTCCTGCAGGGCTGGCCGCTGCCGCGCAATTAAATTATGCGGGGCATTTGGTCACAGTGTTCGAGCGCGCTGATGAGATCGGAGGTTTATTGCGCTATGGTATTCCTGATTTCAAACTTGACAAGTTTTCTGTCGTACGCAGAATAAATTTGATGAAAGAAGAAGGCATTGTTTTCAAGACCAATGCGAATGTGGGTGCGAATGTCAGTGTACAACTACTGCGTGAAGAGTTTGATGCCATTCTTTTGTGTGGGGGCTCTACCATTCCCCGCGACTTACCGATCCCCGGCAGGAATCTAAAGGGTATTCATTTCGCGATGGATTTTCTTACTCAGCAAAACAGACGCGTGGATGGAAAAAAAGTAACCGTTGAAGATATTCTTGCTACCGGAAAAAATGTAATCGTGTTGGGTGGAGGGGATACAGGTTCAGATTGTGTAGGCACCTCCAACCGTCATGGTGCCACATCGGTAACACAAATTGAAATTTTGAATAAGCCCCCCGATCAACGAAACGACTCCATGCCCTGGCCCAATTGGCCAATGATATTGAGGACCTCCACCTCTCACGAAGAAGGCTGTGAGAGAAAGTGGAGCATCGTTACAAAAGAGTTCATGGGAGATGATGCTGGAAATCTAAAAGCGCTGAAAGTAATTGAGGTTGAGTGGGTCAAATCGGAAGGTGGCAAGCCTCCGGTCTTAAAAGAAATTCCAGGCACAGAAAAAATACTTCCATGCGAACTTATACTGCTTGCTCTTGGATTTCTTTATCCTCAGCAAGAAGGGCTACTGAAAAAATTAGGCGTAGAGTTTGATGAGCGCGGCAACGTAAAATGCAATCGTTATCAAACTTCTGTAGAGGGTGTCTTTTCTGCCGGTGACATGCGCCGTGGACAATCGCTGGTGGTCTGGGCGATCAGCGAGGGAAGGGAAGCTGCCCGAGCTGTGGATGAATCTTTGATGGGGGAATCTTCTTTGGAGGCGAAGGAGAAAGGGATTTTGAATTTGGTTTAAGCAATACGATCAAGCGTCAGCTTTGGTGCTGTAGAGGCCGCGTAAGCGTTTATCCTTCTTTATTTCATCCAGTTGATTTAGGTTGGCAAGCAACCGCAGGTCGCCTTTCATTTCTGAAACGTCCTTTTTAACCTCCGTCATATCCTTTTTCAACCCTAACACATCCGTCTTCAGAACCGATACGTCCGTCTTCAGAACCGATACATCCGTCTTTAGAACCGATACATCCTTTTTTAAACCCGCCACATCCGTCTTCAGAACTGCCACATCTATCTTCAATCCCGAAACATCCTTCTTCATTACTACCATATCCGCCTTTAACTCCGACACGTCCTTTTTTATCACCTTCATATCGGTTTTTAGTTCCGATACGTCGTTTTTTAGCGGTCTCAAGGCCATATCAAGGTTTCTGGACACGGTCAGATCAATTGCGGCTAAATCCTCTTTTGTAAGTGTCATATGGTTTTTCTGATGCTTGATACAAAAATAAGGCATTTACCAAGAGCTAATTAATTTGTGCTGGCAATTTTTATAAATTGTCTGGTTTTCCTGCGGGTTGGGGAAGGGTTGGCTTCCGATGCTCGTGGTATTCATCTGCCATCTCATTTTGAAAACTCTTTGAAAACTCAAGGGTGCCGGGGACAATTTTCAGGCAGTTGTGCAACAGCCCTTTCATGATAGGTTTGCGCGGCAGGATTTTAAATTATCTTAATTCCACGTGAATGATCGCTTAATCTGATGTCCCAAAATGTTGTCTTTGCCATGATTCTTCTTTGTTTTGTGTCGTTGATAAACTGTCACTGAAGCTCGATCTATTTCAATCCTCTCGTCCGCATCCATACAAGATACTATTTTACCTTTTAAAATCAGCTGTTCATCCAAGAGTCTGCTTGTTCCCAATCAGCAAATCCACCACCAATAATTCACCATCCTTTCCTATTTTTACTTAACTTTTCATTTACGCTTTTAGCTTCAAACTTTCCACTTTAAACTTACTCCTACATGAACTACCGCATCGAAAAAGATACCATGGGCGAGGTAAACGTGCCCGCAGATAAATATTGGGGCGCTCAGACCGAACGGTCGCGCAACAACTTTAAGATCGGCCCCGAGGCAAGCATGCCTAAGGAAATTATTTATGCGTTTGCCTATCTCAAGAAAGCCGCCGCGATGGCCAACCATGAACTGGGCGTGCTCGCCGCGGATAAAAAAGATTTGATCGCCAAAGTTTGTGATGAAATTCTGGAGAAGAAATTAGACGATCAGTTTCCCCTGGTGATCTGGCAAACGGGTTCAGGCACACAAAGCAACATGAACGCCAATGAAGTGATCGCTTACCGTGCACACGTACTTCATGGTGGTAAGCTCACCGACGAGAAGAAAGTTCTTCATCCCAATGATGACGTTAATAAATCGCAATCTTCTAACGATACTTTTCCCACCGCGATGCACATCGCAGCTTACAAAGAAGTTGTCGAAATCACTTTGCCCGGGATGAAGAAGTTGCGAGACACACTCGCTCAAAAAGTAAAAGATTTCGCTTCTATCGTGAAGACAGGGCGCACCCATTTTATGGATGCCACTCCGCTCACATTGGGGCAGGAGTTTTCTGGTTATGTGCAGCAAATTGACAACAGCATGCGCACCATCAAGAATGCTTTGGAAGCAGTGCGCGAATTAGCCCTAGGAGGAACGGCGGTGGGCACGGGTCTTAACACACCAAAAGGTTACGATGTATTGGTAGCCAAGAAGATTGCCGAGCTCACGGGTTATCCATTTGTCACAGCACCCAATAAATTTGAAGCACTGGCAGCGCACGATGCGATGGTTGAACTTTCCGGAGCATTGAAAAGATCCGCTGTTTCATTCATGAAAATCGGGAATGACATTCGTATGCTGAGTTCCGGACCGCGCTCTGGCATCGGAGAGATTGTCATCCCAGACAATGAACCAGGTTCTTCCATCATGCCAGGGAAAGTGAACCCAACGCAACCTGAAGCGCTGACGATGGTCTGTGCCCAAGTGATGGGAAATGATGTGGCTGTTTCAGTCGGGGGATCGATGGGTCACTTTGAATTAAATGTGTTCAAGCCAGTGATTGCTGCCAACGTGCTCCAATCCGCACGGCTCATCGGTGATGCCTGCGTTTCATTCAATGAAAAATGTGCCATTGGCATTGAGCCAAACTTACCAGTAATTAAGAGGCACATGGAAAATTCCCTGATGTTAGTCACTGCCCTCAACACGCACATTGGATATGAAAATGCAGCGAAAATTGCCAAGAAGGCACATAAAGAAAACAAGACGCTCCGTGAAGCGGCAGTGGAATTAAAGTTGCTTACGTCGGAGCAGTTTGATGAGTGGGTGAGGCCTGAAAAGATGGTTTAGAAGCCTTTTGCTCTGAAGTTTTTCTCCCAAAGGACGCTTAGAGAAGGCGCAAAGAGTGCTAAGATCAGAAAGGCTTGGCACCCCTTCCGGGAATGCCTTAGCAGCCTTTGCGTGCCTGCATTTCGAATTTTGAAGTTTTTTGTACTTTTATACACAAATAACCCCCTTACAATGAAAACTAGACTACTCTTTGTCTGCCTGGCTTTGATTTTTTCCGGCTCGCAGGTTTTCGCCCAGCTCTCAAAGGCTGAGAAAAAAGAATGGAAAAAGAAGGCGAAGGAATATGCCAAAAACCCCGCTAACCTGAAGCAATTCACCGAGGCCAAGCAAACTTCCGATAATACCGCAACGAAGCTTTCGGGTGAAATGAAAGAATTGCAATCCAGCATTAGCGACAAGAATACTAAAATCGCTGAATTGGAAGATCAGATTTCGCGCATTCGCGGAGAACTCACCTCCACCAAAGCCGAACTCGCTCAACTCAAGGTAGCCCCTCCTGTTAACTTGATGGATTATTCAAAGGGAGTGGTTTTTAAGGTTCAAGTCGGTGCCTTCAAGAACAAAGACCTCTCAAAGTATTTTGACAATAACCCCAACTTTGGTGGAGAGGCTGGTGGCAAAGATGCTGCGGATCCGCAACGTATTACGATCGGTATTTTCCGCGATTACTGGGAGGCTGACACATTCAAAAAATACATGCGCGACATGGGTGTCAAAGATGCCTGGATCGTACCTTATAAAGATAATCAGCGTGTGGATATTAAAGATGTGATGGCAGATGTTACATTGGACAAAAACGGGGAAGTGAAGAAGGAGACGGCGGCCCCAAAAAAGTAATCACATAAACAGGACATTTGAAAGCAGTGCTGTTCAGCACTGCTTTTTTTATCTTCGAACCTGCCGCTAGAGGTTAATCGACAAATGTAGTCAGACGGGTTGCTTACTTTTACCAAATGGTTCAATCCGGTGCGGTCATTCTGTTTGTGTTGTTTTCCCTGGTGGTGTCAGGGCAAACACGCATGTCAAAACTCATCATAAAATCAAAAGAAGTTTATGAGCTGAAGGAATTTGACATCTTAGTTGTTGACACGCTCATCATGATGGACTCTTCGAAAATAATTCTCAATAAGCTCAAGCCTGACAATTTTATACATGTCAAGAGCGCTGTCTTTCACCGCGGTAGTATGATCGAAGGGAAGGGTGTCCTTGGAATTAAGGGTCGCAATGGTCGCAAGGGGGTGTCGCCCTCCACCCCCTGTACAGATGGAACGGCAGGATTGATGGGAACGGAAGGTACCAATGGCGGAATGGGTACGAATCTCTTTCTCTATTTCTCAGACGTACAGTTTAAAGGACCTCTCATCATTGATGTTTCTGGCGGAGATGCAGGGGATGGTGGTAAAGGAGGCGAGGGCGGAGGTGGAGGGCAGGGCACAAGACCATGCAAGGGTGGCAATGGCGGATCGGGAGGTAAGGGTACCAATGGTGGCAATGGTGGCAATGCAGGGGCTGTAACTTTCAGTGCTGTACGTATTCCAGAACTGAGATCGATGCTTGGCGTTCAGTTCATAATTAGAAACTATGGTGGCAATCAGGGTTTGGGTGGGGACGGAGGTACTGCAGGATTTTCAGGACTAAGTCCTGTCGGCGATAGTAAAATGGATGGGAAGAGGGGGCGTAAAGGATTGAGAGGAATAGATGGTCTGCCTGGAAAAACCGGAGCGATAAATTTCCAGGACAGATAAGATGAACAGACGTTGGCTTTATAAGACAATTCCGGACCAACAGCAGATCGATTCGCTCAGCAAAAGCATTAACATTAACCAGCACCTTGCTGCTATTCTCCTACAAAGAGGAATAGGTAGCTTTCAAGATGCAAAGAAATTCTTTCGTCCCTCTTTGGAGGATTTGCATGATCCTTTCCTGATGAAGGATATGGCTTTGGCTGTGGAGCGTTTGAAGCTTGCTCTTGACCGTGAGGAAAAAATTCTGGTTTATGGCGACTACGATGTGGATGGCACCACTTCAGTGTCTCTCGTGTACAGTTATTTGAAAAGTTTTTATCCACATTGCGATTTCTATATCCCGGATCGTTATGCTGAGGGATATGGCATTTCAAAAGCAGGCATCCTTTGGGCAGAAGAAAATAGTTTTTCACTCATCATCGCGCTTGACCTGGGGATCAAGGCAGCGGATATGGTGGTACTTGCCAATCACAAAGGAATTGACTTCATCATCTGCGATCACCATTTGCCTGACCAAAAGATTCCTCAAGCCGTTGCAGTACTGGACCCCAAGCAAGCGGATTGTAATTATCCCTTCACCGAACTCAGTGGGTGCGGCATTGGCTTCAAGCTATTGCAGGCCTTTACCAGAAAATATAAAGATGAAAAATCCATTTTTGACTATCTCGATTTAGTGGTTGTCAGCATCGCCTCTGACATTGTTCCGATTAACGGAGAAAACCGGATACTCTCCTATTACGGTCTAAAGAAATTAAACGACGCCCCAAGACCCGGGTTAAAAGCACTAAAAGAAATTGCTGGTATTAAAAATGAACTGGACATTTCAGGAGTTGTCTTTACGCTGGGACCCCGTATCAATGCAGCCGGAAGAGTGGCCCACGCAAGGGGGGCCGTGGAGCTATTAATCTCCCAGACTGTGGAAGAGGCTAATGCTTGTGCCGAAAAAATCCACATCAAGAATGACTTGCGCAGGGAGTTCGACGCCAACATTACAGAAGAAGCGCTCACCATGATTAGATCAAATGAAACCCTCCAAAAAGCCAAGAGTACCGTGTTATTTAAGAATTCCTGGCATAAAGGAGTAATTGGCATAGTTGCTGCTCGGTGTATTGAACACTATTACCGCCCAACCGTGATCCTCACCGAAAGCAATGATAAAATTACCGGCTCAGCCCGCAGCGTGAACGGGTTTGACCTCTATCAGGCCATTGAAAGCTGCGGTGATTTATTGGAAAAATTCGGTGGACACAAATACGCAGCGGGGCTTACAATGGACCCGCTTAACCTCACAGCTTTTCAACAGCGTTTCGAGGAAGTTGTGGCCGCCACCATCACCGATGAAATGCTCACGCCTGTGATAGAGATTGATTTATCCATTCATTTCGATATCATTACCACCAAGTTTATTTCCATTCTCAAACAGATGGCCCCCTTTGGACCCGATAACCAACGGCCGGTTTTTGAAACTAAAAATGTTTTTGTAATGAATTCACTTTCCACTTTCAAAGACCGTCACTTGCGCTTTCTTGCCGGGCAAAAAGATCACGATGCATTTTTTAATGTTGTTGGATTCGACCAAATTGAACATTATGATCGTCTTCTGGGTGGGGCGCATTTCAACATGGCCTATACCATAGAAGAAAGCTCATACAACGGAACTACAAGTGTGCAACTTCGCATTAAAGACATAAAATTCCCTTAAGACAATGATATTAAGAGCTGAAAGTCTTCTGAAGAAATACAAAAAACGCACGGTGGTAAACAACGTATCGGTGCACGTAGAGCAAGGTGAAATCGTTGGCCTTCTGGGTCCTAATGGTGCAGGTAAAACGACAAGCTTTTACATGATTGTGGGACTGATCAAACCAAACGGTGGAGAAATTTTTCTCGATGATCAGAATATTACTTCACTTCCAATGTACAAGAGGGCCAAACTCGGCATTGGCTATCTTGCTCAAGAGGCATCCATTTTTCGAAGTCTGACGGTAGAAGAAAATATTCTCGCGCCTCTTGAGATGCGTGAAATGACCAAGCAGGCAAGAAGAGAAAAGGTTGAAAGTCTGTTGGAAGAGTTCAGCCTCTCCCACGTTCGTAAGAGCCTTGGCATGGTGCTCTCTGGCGGAGAGCGCAGGCGAACGGAAATTGCGCGGGCGCTCGCGGTGGATCCCCATTTTGTTTTATTGGATGAACCCTTCGCTGGGGTCGATCCCATCGCCGTGGAAGAAATTCAATCTATTGTCTCACGACTGAAAAAGAAAAATATTGGCATTCTCATTACTGACCATAATGTGGATGAGACGCTCACCATTACCGACCGCGCTTATTTAATGGTAGAAGGAAAACTATTCAAGCAAGGATCTGCCGAAGACCTGGCCAACGATCCGCTGGTTCGAAAAGTTTATCTGGGCCAAAATTTCCAATTAAAAAAGAAAAGAGAGGAACCGGTGCAACCGAGCATCTGAGCTACAATTTGATCTGCTCCTTATAATTCAGCGGCACTTTGACCGGAAACCCATTGACACGAACTTTCATACTTCCTACAAAGAGAACCTCATAAGTCTTTCCCCCAAATAAGCTCAGTATCGTATCCAGCAACCCCTCTTTCAGATTGAGCTGAACCTCCAGGGGCACAATGAATTCTGATTTAGCCTTGATCAATGAGCTTAACTGCTGATCTACACGCGCTGCCTTCTTATCATTCACCATCACGTCAATATCAATGCTTTTCAACCGCATCCGGGCAGAACTCGGATTAAAAAAGAGTGCATCCGCAAAAAGTACTGGACCATCTTTTCCCGGCTTTACCTCCTTTATATTGATGGATTTCAACACCACCTGTTCCTTTGGCACACAACTGCCCATCAGCACGACACAAAGTATAAAACAAAAAACCCTCATATGAATCAATTTTTAATTACAACTCCATTCATTCAATCCGATCTCCCTAATTTTACTGTACCATGACCCCCCCACTAGAGTTCCAACTTGAGCAAATTGCCAATGGCCTGTCCGAAAAGGGATATGCCATCGTTGATCATTTCTTGACCCCTGGTGAGGTTACCAATATCTTACAATCAGACGAATTCAAGAGCCCCAAGTTACATTTTAAAAAAGCTGGAGTAGGGAAGCAGCATGACAAACAAATAAACGAAGGCATTCGCGGAGATTATATTCAATGGATTGATCCTATTGTTGCGTCACCTGCCATTGCACTATATTTAAACCGCCTTCGCGAACTTATTCTGTATGCTAACCAAAGTCTGTTCCTCAGTCTAAAAGACGCCGAGGTACACCTCACTATTTATCCGGTTGGAACTTTTTATAAACGTCATCTCGACCAGTTTAAGTCTGACGATCACAGGAAATTGTCTGTCATTTGCTATCTGAATTCGGATTGGAAAAAATCTCATAGAGGTCAATTGCGAATGTATTCGGAGGATGGCATACTGGATGTATTGCCCTTGTCAGGCCGGTTGGTTTGTTTTCGCAGTGACCAGATTGAACATGAGGTCCTCCCTGCCACCAGAGAGCGACTGAGTCTTACCGGCTGGATGGTTGATCGGATTATAGCTTGAGGCACTGGTCGATAGACATAATAAAAAGACTGTCAGCAATTTGATGTTTCATCTACTCTGCAGGGGGTCTTCGCGGCCCCGTCTCGGGTGCCGCGATCTGCAAACTTATCTATGAAATGCGGGCTTAAAAAAGATCGAACGAGCCCAAGCTGTCAGCGCATTAAATCAAGCTTGAAGGTCGCGGTATTTTTGATGAGACATCAAAAAACCGCGAAGACCAAGCATACTCCGGTCAATCCCACCCTATGTCTTTGTGAAAAAGACTTATTTAAACAACTTCTCATCCAACCCCGGCATCAGCTTCATCGCATTCTTGTAATAAATCTTCTTCAGGATATCGTCCGGAAGACCAATTCCATACATTCGCCAAAAGGCGTGATAGCGCTTGTGATACGGGAAATATTCGTCTTCCGTCTCAAGCACACGAAAGTACGTTTCATATTCTTCCGGTACCCAGCTATCTTTTCCAAAGAGGACCCGATCCTGGTATTTTGTCAGGAACGCTTTTGCCGCCCTTGGCTGGCGACCGAGCTCGGCGATCACCGCTCCAATCTCCGTATACATATTTGGAAATTGGTCCAAAAGCCCTCCAAGTTTCTTCAAATCACTTGCATACCAACCCAAATGAGCATTGATGAATTTTGTCTTCGGATGCTTCCGAAAGATATTGTGCTGCTCTTCGATGACGGCCTCCCATTTGACAGTATCCATATCATGTCTTCGACCCGGATGAGTTTTCAATTCAAGCCAACGTTCATTGTTTTTGTCGATGGGTTGCCAGAATTGTTTCGGATCAGCTGTATGGATCAGCACTGGAATGCCCAGCGCACCACACTTTGCCCAAACAGGATCTATGCGGGGATCATCAATGGCAATTACTTTCCCTGATTTGTCTTTGGTGAACATACCCAGGCTCTTGTATATCTTCAATCCTTTAGCCCCACGCTTGACATCATCTTCTAATTGCTTGTTGGTGCGCGCTGCCCATTCAGGATTGTCGATATCAGCAAAATCTATGTTGGTGAAAAGTATAAATCTGTTGGGGTAGCGACTCTTAATATTCTCAATGGATTTCTCCAGGTGGTCACCGCTGCTGCGAAAGCCACGGCCACTGAGATTCACCATTACGCCCATGTTCAAAGCATCCATCTTTGAAATCAAGTCTTTGAAATCGGAGCTATTCATGTTCCCCTGATGATTGTGAATGTCAACAAAAGGAAACTTGGATCTTGTCAATCGGTGCTCCTCCACCACAAGCGAGGAGGGAGGATCATAATCTTCAAACTCCATCTTCATGTCCAGCGGTTTCTCCTGGGCCAAGGTGGTGATGGCGTACAGGATAAAGAGTATTGAAAATGTCTTTTTCATTGTAGAGAGATTTTTCACGAAATAAACGCAAATCATTTGAATGATGTTTGTAGATTTTATTCAAACGGCTCGTGGGGAGTGGTAGTCTTCGCGGTTTTTTGATGTCTCAGCAAAAATACCGCGACCTACAAGCGTAATTTAGCTGTTAAGAGTCCCACCGCTTTCAAATCGTTTATCGGTGATGGCCTTCGCATTTCATATTGAGGTGCGAAGGTCGCGGTACCCGAGACGGGACCGCGAAGACATCCCTGGGAATGACATTGAGGTCCCCGATCGGTGGGGGTACCGTGACATAAAAAATTCTTTTCTAAATTGCTCATCTATTTACCCTTCCATGAAAAGAATTTCACTCCTATTCCTATTCTTATTCTTGTTAATTGAGACATTTTCCCAGACGCCAGAGGTCTTGATAGAAGCTGCCAGAAAAAAGATTGCTGCTAAAGATTATCTCGGAGCCAAAACTGATCTGACAAAGTTTCTGGAAACCAATCCAAAGAATAAGATAGCCCTTGACCTGCGCGGACAGGCCAGGGCAGCACTCGAAGATTTTTATGGGGCGGTAAGTGATTACACTGTGGCCCTGGACATTGATTCAACCTTTGCAGAAGCACTCAATCACCGTGGTGCAGCAAAAACAAATTTGGGAGACGATGAAAGTGCACTCACCGATCTGGACAAGGCAATCCGGTTCAATCCAAAATTCATAGAGGCTTACACCAACCGCGGTTTTGCAAAATACAACCTCGAAGACCTGCAGGGGGCCTACTTCGATTTTTCAAAAGCCCTGGAATTGGGGCCTGGTGATGCTGACCGCTACTTTAATCGGGGCGTGGTAAAAGCCGAGCTGGGTGAATTTGTCAGTGCCATTGACGATTATTCAAAAGCATTGGAGCTTGACAAAAATGACCCCGGTCTTTATAACCACCGTGGTGTTGCCTTTTATCAGACTGGAAATTTTGATAAGGCCATTGCCGATTACGATCAAGCCATCAAACTCGATCCCAAAGATCCATTGAAGTATGAAAACCGTGCATTGGCCAAAAGTGCAAAAGAAGATTTCAAAGCAGCACTGGAGGATTATAATAAATCCATCGAGCTTGACAGCGAAGATCCAGAGACCTACAACCTTCGTGGAGTACTAAAGCATACGCTGCAGGACTATGAAGGTGCCATTGGTGATTATGGCAAAGCGATTGCTTTGGATGACGCCAACCCTACTTACTTCGACAACCGTGCACTCAGCAAAACCGAAAAAGAGGATTATGCGGGAGCTGTGGAAGACTACGGATACTCTGCCAACCTTTATCCTAACGATCCTGAAACCTACCTACAACGTGGATTGGTGAAATTACTGATGAACAATAATTATGATGGGTGCCTCGACTTAAAAAGGGCGGAGGAGTTAGGTTCTACAGAAGCCAAAGGCGTCATCAAGAAAAGTTGCAAATAAAACGGCAAGAATTCATTGAATGAAAATAGCTATCATTCTCAACGGCATTTCACGAAAAAAGAAAAAATTTTATAACGAAATAATTCCGGCACTGAGCCGACAGTTCAATGTTGACGTTTTTGAAACAACATGTGCTGGCGAAGCAGAGTCGTTGGCGGCGGCGGCGGTCGCCAATAAATTTTCCTTCATCCTTTCTGCCGGAGGAGATGGTACGCTTCATCAGGTTATCAATGGCGTACTAAAAAATGTAAGTGAAGACGATTTACCATCGATAGGTTTGATCCCCCTTGGCAGCGGGAATGATTTTGCCCGAGCAGGTTCCATCAGCCTAGAACCAGATCAAATCATTCAACTATTAAAATCTGCACTACCAAAACCTACCGATGTGGGACAGATCACTTGTTTGGATAAAGAAGGTGTAACAATCATCCGTCATTTTATAAATGCTTGCAGCATCGGCATGGGGCCGGAGGTTGTAAAAAGAATGGGTAAACGAAGTCCCCTTTGGGGGCCCGATCTTTCCTACCTCATAAGCATTATTTCAACTTTCATTTCACATCGTCCACAGCCTATTTCGGTCAAAATGCCTCAATACGAATGGAAAGGAAACGCGAGGGTATTGGCCATTGCCAATGGACAGTCTTTCGGAAATTCTATTTACATCGCACCTGAAGCCCGGCTCGATGATGGTGTCTTTGATTCATTCATTGCAGATGAGGTGCCCTTGTGGAAATTCCTATTTTACCTGCAGACAATCAAGGGCAAGAAGAAAATCAATGACTCCTTGGTTCATTACCATTCCACATCCAGCGCCGAACTAAGCGCTAATGAATCATGTGCACTGGAAGCAGATGGGGAATTTGTTGGATTTCTGCCTGCCTCTATAAAAGTCCTACCTAAGAAAATCCGTTTTTTACGCTGATGTCTTCTTCATCACAAGCGTCCCTGCAATGATATCGTGTAAGGCCTGCTTCTTTTCGGTGAAGCCAGCGATAATATAACCGATCAGGCAAGTGAAGTCAGATATGATTTTACAAATATTGCGAACAATGGCTTTTCCAAAATCAAGTTTACCACCATTCATATCTGTCACCACAAGGCCCATTGCCATCTTTCCCAGTGTTGCCTGCGAATTGGATGATTCCATAAATGAAAAATAAAGTATCCGGATGGAGGTAGCCAATATCCAATAAGTGCCTGCCATCGCGATGATGGCTCCAATCATTCCCACAATATTTTCCGAATCACTCATATCCATCTCTCCCATGTTTCCCAGGAACCCAAGGCCCATCACCGCCAATATGGGCACGATGATAAATGATTGGGCAATGCCCAGGATGATCAAGTCAATAACAATCGCCACCAGGCGAGGCCAGAATCCTGCGTAATTAGTATTCATCGCTTTTGGGGTTAGGGTTTGTGAATCAAGTTATGTAAACGGTTTTGAATGACCCAACGATGAGAAAACATTGTTTATTTTTGATGAAAGTAATCCATGCACCCCCCCTTTCAAAACCTATTTGATGAGATTGAATCTCAACGCAAATCGATTCTTGATTCGCTTCGTCACATGACTGTAGACCAATTGAATGAGGCTCCTGCATCGGGCAAATGGTCTGTTTCACAAATCCTGAGCCATCTGATCACAGCGGAACGCATGTCCGTCATGTACATGCAGAAGAAAATTCAAGGCGTTGCAGAGTCGGGTGATACCGGCTTGTGGGAAGAGGTGAAAATTAATGTGCTAAAAATATCCCAGAGATTACCAGGTCTAAAATTCAGGGCGCCCCAGAAGGTGGTGGAGAACACTACATTATACAATGACCATTCAACCATCATTCATGAATGGGATCTGGTGAGGGGCGAACTAAAGTTGCTGCTTGAAAAGATCCCAGCTCAATACGTCAACCGGAGAATCTACCGCCATGTACTGGCCGGTTATCTCAATGCCCGACAAGCGCTCATTTTTTTAAGGGAGCATGTAACACACCATGTCCCTCAAATAAAAAAACTGGTAAACAAGAATTGAACTTCCTATTCTTGTCATGCTAAAATTCATCCCATGTGCAGGGAAATATCGTTTATATTGTAAACAACCCACTATTCAGGAGTTTTTGGGAGAGCGGCAAAATGGTATTCTCCAATGCTGTATTCATGGTGGGACAGTAGCGCTTTTATTACTTCATCAATCTCTGCTTTGATTTGAAAATAGGAGGACAATCCGAAAGATCACTTTGATTTCATTGAGAGCGCTAAGTTCTTTTCAATACATTTATATACTCTTTTTACCAACCACCCCTTATGAAAAGAATCATTTTCTGCCTCTGTTCGGTCTTTGCTACAAATATTTCTTTTGGGCAACCAGCTACTGATATTTATCTTTTTGACCTCTCAATAAAGAAGGGTAAAGTTTCCATCTCAAACCCTATAAACATTACAAATCATAAAGGCTACGATAACCAACCCTCCTTTCATCCTGAAAAAACAATTATTTATTATTCATCAACCAATGACGATGGTCGCACCGATATCCGCAGCTATGATTATAAATCAAAGCAAACAAAATCAATTACTCAAACGCCAGAAAAAGAATACTCTCCAACTGTAACCCCGGATGGCCTGTATTTGTCTTGCATCATCCAGCGTGATAATGGCGCTCAAGACCTTGGCAAATATCCTATTGACGGCGGTGAACCCATTGTCCTTATCGACAATTTGATTGTGGGGTATCATGTATGGGCTGACAACAGCCACCTTGGGCTCTTCATATTGGGTACCCCGAATACATTTCACTATTACCTTCTTCCAATGAAGAATGATGCCGCCCTTGCAGAGAATATTGGCCGGTCTTTACACAAGATCCCTGGTGAAAGCGCAATTAGTTTTGTTCATAAGGCATCTGAAAAGGAATGGGTGATTAAAAAACTTCAAACAGAGACCATGCAAATCTCGAATGTAGGAGCAACGTTAAGTGGTTCAGAGGATTTAACCTGGCTGCCAAGTGGTAAAATTGTAATGAGTGATGGCACCAAATTATTTTATCTACAACCTGATAAGGGTCAAAACTGGAATGCTGTTGAAATAGAATCC
>JAYVRH010000438.1:0-5202 GCA_043776495.1 Cyclobacteriaceae bacterium | reverse complement strand
ACTCTCCTTTTTTTGTTGCCATGCTCTTACAAGATGCGACTTTGATTTGCCAATGACCAACTCAAGTTCTTCTGCCGAAGCCTCCTGTATTTTCCTGATGGACTTGAAGGAGGACAAAAGTAAGTCCGCTGTCTTTTTGCCTACACCAGGGATAGTCTCAAGGGCTGTAAAAAATACTTTATTGCTTCGCTTTAGCCGGTGGAATGTTATGGCAAAACGATGTGCCTCATCCCTTATTTGTTGAATCAGGAGAAGGCTTTGAGATTTTTTACTAAGGTGCAGGGGCACTGCATCTTCCGGGTAATAGATCTCCTCCAGGCGTTTTGCTATCCCAATGATGGGAATTTGTCCATAGAGCCCCAGATCTTGCAAGGCCTCCACGGCACTGCTGAGTTGCCCTTTACCACCATCCACGATAATTAAATCAGGCAATTGACTGTTTTCAGAAATAATTCTTTGATAGCGCCGGCCTACGATCTCTTTCATGGATGCGAAGTCGTCCGCTCCCACAACGGTCTTGATGTTGAAGTGCCGGTAACCGGTCTTGTTGGGTTTTCCGTCTACGAAGCGAACCATGGAGGCTACAGGGTTAGTTCCCTGAAAATTGGAGTTGTCAAAACATTCAACAATACATGGCAATTTCTTCAATTGCAGGTCTTTTTGTAGCCCTTTCAGCTGCTCAATATTTTTGATTTTGTATTCTTCCTTTGCAATTTCCTTTTTAGCTTTTAAGTACAGGACATTCTTCAAGGAGAGATTTATCAGCTTCTTCTTATCACCAATTAGTGGAACAATATTTTCAGTGGACTTGTCCTTTACAAGAAGGGAATGATTGCTGAATATGATTGGATGTACACTGTTTGTTTCCATACGGAGCTGCTGTGCTACAATCGTGAGAATCTCCTGATCTGATTCTTCGAGTTTCTTCTTGACTTCAACATTCTTTGAAAATATAATGGCGCCTTCCTTGATCTGGAGAAAATTGATAAAAGCTTCTTGCTCGGAGCTTGTGATGGTAATGACGTCTATGTCGGTTAGCTTTCTGTTCACCACCAAAGACTTTGATTGGAATTTTTCTAGCAGATCTAACTTGTGCTTGAATAGGTTTGCTTGTTCGAATTCCAAAGCGTGCGAAGCACGAGCCATATTTTCGCTGAAATAATCTTCTACCACACTTAGGTTTCCTTTCAGAATGTTCCTGGCAAGAGCAATTTCCTGAACGTAATGAGTTTCGTCCTGCAGGCCCTCGCAGGGCCCCTTGCAGTTTCCTAAATGATACTCAAGACACACCTTAAATTTCTTCTTGCTGATATTCTCTTCGGTGAGGAGCAGGCTGCAGGTCCTGATGGAGTATAATTTTCGAACTAGCTCGAGTATATTTTTCATTGACACGACGCTCGAGTAAGGACCAAAATATTCGCCCTGGCGCGGAATGTATTTTCGGGTAGAGATAATTCGTGGGTAGCGCTCTTTTAGAATGCAGAGATATGGAAAGGTTTTATCATCTTTTAAAAGAATGTTGTATTTCGGTTGATTTTGCTTTATGAAGTTGTTTTCCAGTAATAATGCATCGAATTCGGTATTGGCAATCGTAAATTCAATTTTTCTGATTTCGGATACTAGCTTTTCAGTCTTTCGGTTGTATTGTGACTGCTTAGTGAAATAGCTGTTGACACGTTTCTTAAGGCTTTTGGCTTTTCCAACATATATCAGAATATCTTCCCGATCATAAAACCGGTAGATTCCCGGGTCGTCTGGGAGCGATGCTACCGTTTCTTTCAGCCCATCCGTCATTGGTTGTTGATGTCCCAGGGTTTTTGGTCCAATTTTATAGAATCCTGCTGGAGAAACCGGGAGCAGTCCAACGTCATGTCCATGCCAGATGCTGGAACTTTGAATTTTCCTTTTGTGATTCCCGAGAGTGGATCTGCATATGCTTTGGTCATATAGTTAGCCCATATAGGCCTGGCGGTCCTGCCACCCTGACCAAAAACCCAGGAAGGGAAATGGATCGCGCGCTCATCACCGCCTACCCAAACGCCCGTTACCAAGTCGTGAGTAGCCCCCATGAACCAGCCGTCAGATGCGTCGTTGGTCGTTCCGGTTTTTCCACCGATTTCATTGTCTTTCTTGAGTTCGGCAGGTAGCCCGGCAGAAGTTCCGTGAGATTCCTCGACACTTCCTTTCAGCATATATAGCATTTTATAGGCCGTTTGATCACTGATGGATTGCCTTGTTTTTGGAACGAAATTTTCGATCACATTTCCATTTTTATCCTCGATACGAGTGATATAGAAGGGTTCTGTATGGATCCCGTTGTTGACATAGGTGCTGTAAGCGCCCACCATTTCAAATAATGAAACGTCGCTCACGCCAAGACAAAGTGAAGGGACAGCATCCAATTCACTTTCAATTCCGACGCGATGCGCAAATTCAACTACGTTTTCTTCTCCAAGTGCTTTCATCATTTGAGCCGTGATAGAATTAACCGACCTGGCCATAGCTTGTCGTATCGTCATCTTTTCACCTGTTCCCCTGGTGGCATCGGCATTCAATGGATACCAGCTTCCAAAACTTGGTGCAATGTCTTCAAGAACATAGCAGGGTGAATATCCCGATTCCATTGCTAGACCATATACAAATGGTTTGAAGGTGGAGCCTGGCTGTCGTTTTCCCTGTTTGACATGATCGTATTTGAAATACTTGTAGTTGATGCCTCCCACCCAGGCTTTAATGTGGCCGGTATTAGGATCCATAGACATTAAACCCGTTTGTAAGAACCGCTTGTAGTAGGCGAGGGAATCCATTGAGCTGAACAAAGTGTCTCTTTCACCATCCCAACTGAAAATTGCCATTGGCTTCTTTAGGTTGAGCATGATGCGCACAGAGTCTGACTTTTCACCATATTTGGCCACGAGGTTTTTATACGCTTCAGTTTGTTTGATGCGCAATTTCAAAAATCCGGGTATTTCCTTTTTGTCCTGGTCAATCCAGGGATTCTTTCCTTCCCATTGCTCCTTAAATCCGTTTTGAAGGACCTTCATGTGCTCCGTCACTGCTTCCTCAGCATATTTTTGTAACCTGCTGTCGATGGTGGTATATATTTTAAGTCCGGAATTCCATAGATCGATTCCTCTTTCAGAACAAAAGTTCATCAACCGAGTAGTGATTACAGTATGAAAATACGTGGCAAGGCCCTGATTCTGATCCTGAATTTTGAAATGTAAACCAAGGTCCAACGCTGCAATAGAATCATACTCCTCGCGCGATGTAATTTTGTATTTGTTGCGATAAATTTTGTAAAGTACCTCATTCCTTACCCTAAGGGCATTTTCAGGTCGCCTCAGGGGATTGTAGAAGTTTGGATTTTGAAGCATTCCTACCAGCAAAGCTGACTCCTGCAAGTTTAGGCTGTCTTGAGATTTGTTGAAATAGGTTTCACTGGCCACCTTGATTCCATAGGCATTGTTGTTAAACTCGGTCGTGTTTAGGTACATGGAAATAATTTCTTCTTTCGTGAAGTTACGTTCAAGGTCTACGGCAATGATCCATTCTTTTGTTTTTTGAATAATGCGTCTTGGATAGCGACCCAGCTTGGCTATGGCTCCATCCAAGGATTGGTCAGGATTGCGTGTATATAAATTCTTAGCCAATTGCTGTGTGATGGTACTGCCACCACCGGCAGGACTAAGTGTAATAAGCCCCCAGGCTACCCGTAAATAGGCTGGAAGATCCAACCCTGAATGCTTATAAAACCGGTGATCCTCAGACAAGACAAGGGTATTCACAAGATCTTCGGAAAGTTCATTGAAGTTGACCTGACTTCTGTTGAATCTGAAGTATCGCCCCAGGGAAACGCCGTCGGCAGAGATTAATTCAGAGGATAAATCATTCTCTGGATTTTCGACATCGGAGAGGCTTGGCATGTCACCAAAAAGGCCAAAAAGGTTGATGCCCACCGTATAAACATAAAGCGGCAACCCGAGAATAAAGCAAAGGAAGGCAATCCAGCAATACCTCGCGATACTGCCGAACCAGGCCCGCTGCACCCTCAGCAGATCACGGATTTTCTTTTTGATAATGTCGATCAAAGAAGCTGAGGTACTCATCAAGTGCTTTGTTGCGGTAGAAGATATTGAAATTGTCTTTTGTAATAACAAAGCTATGGAAATTTAATGTTAGAAAGGGGTTCCCGTTCATCACCGTGACCCTGAAATGATTAAGGTATTCTATCGCATCTCTCTTATTTGCCAAATTGCCTGCGAAAGTCAACGAGTACTGTTCATTGAAAATGAGGTTTGTAGTTTCAAGCCTTCTACCTTTGTAGAAGCCATCATTGAATTTCTCGACGGCTGCAGCAATAGGAGTACTGGATTTGTCAATGATGCGATGCACGATCACAAAGTAGTGAGGCTCTTCAAAGGAAGGTGTAAAGCGGATCCCTCTTGACCGTTCTGTTTTTTCAATAAAGGTAATGGAACTTGCAAGTAATGTTTCTGCATAACTGTGTACAGGAGCATCCGGATATTTTTTGATAAACTCGCCGAGTTCGTATTGATATCGCGTAACGTCTTCCGTTTTTCCTGTGATTAGGATCTGCAACAAATCCAATTGAGGTGTAAAAGAAGTCTCACCAATATCACGCGCCAATTTTATTTTGTCCTGAGCTCCCCTCAGGTTATTGCGTTGAAATTCAACATAAGCTTCTTTATAAATTATTTTTTGTTTCTCCTGGGCTACACTTGTTTCTCGCAAGTAATTCGGGTTCAAGAGGATTTTAGCAAAAGTCGAGTTTGGAAATTCATCTTTGAGAGTTTGTGAGATGGCATCAGCCTGGCTGTCACCCTTTTCTTTGTGGATTAAATAAAGTTTGTAAAGCACTTCAGGCTTATAGGAAGACTGTGGAAAACGGCTCAGCAATTTTTCGTAGGAAACTTCAGCATTTTCTTTTTCAATCAATTGAAAATAGTAAAGATCACCGAGCTTGAAGTAGGCTTCTTCTATTTTATCGTTAGCATCTTCGTTTTGTTTTTCGGTTTTAGGGAGCAGAGAAAAAACTTTGAGTGCTGCATCTTCTGCCGCATTGACCTTTGGGGAATTTGTTGCAGAAATGTTGGCCGTATTTACATCAGAAGTATTTCCGTTGGCTTGTAATGTTTCTGTTAGTGCGGCTGTTGTGCGTGAAGATCTTCTCCAATTGTC
>JAYVRH010000437.1:0-1636 GCA_043776495.1 Cyclobacteriaceae bacterium | reverse complement strand
GTTATCGTTGTGGCGATAGGAGATGAAGATGTCGTATTCGAAACCGGGAAGACTGGATGCCATATCTTAACTAAGGATACTGGGATGAGCCTGCCTCGCACTTTTGGCGGGGTATTCGAATTCCTTGAATTATGGAGGGCATAATCAAATATACTAAATAAGCCCTTTGATAAACTCCCTTACATGAACATGCTTTATTCCCCCCACATGACCAGAAGCATTTTCATCCATGGAGACCACAAATTTTGGATGATTGTCGTAAATGAGCTCCAGGTTTCCAAACTCTCTTTTCTTTGTTGCCTCATCGGCTAGCAAATATGTTACCTGAACATACATTTTTTCATCGGCGCGTATGCAAACAAAATCCACTTCTTTGTTTTGAAATGTTCCGACATGTACTTGATATCCTGCGATAATCAAATGAAGATAGACGATGTTCTCCAGAATCTTTCCGATGTCGGCTGTTCGGTATCCCAACAAAGAGTGGCGCAAGCCAAGGTCTTCTAAGTAATATTTCTGCCCCGTTTCAAAGATCTTTTTTCCTCTCAACTCAGTTCGGCTTACTTTCAAAACAAAAAATGCTTGCTCCAGGAATAATAAGTAGCTAAGGATCACGTTGGGTGATACTTTTACTTTTTGCGATTTCAGAAAATCGCTTATGCTTTTGGCCGAGAGCAAATTGCCTGCATTGTCAGCGACATAGCTCACTAAGTTTTCCAGCAATGAAACATTTCTGATTCGGTGCCTCGCCACAATATCCTTAAACAAAATTGCCGCATAAATATTCCGGAGGTATTCAAAGACCAGTTCATCTGTGAGTTTCAAATTAATGAGGTAGGGCAGCCCTCCATATTTTAAGTAGGTGAGGAAGGTAGTTTGAGAATCGGGCAGCGCATGGAAAACACAAAACTCGTTGTAGGTCAAGCCAAAGATTTTGAACTCAATATACCGACCACTTAAATAGGTGGCCAGTTCACCGGAAAGTAAAAAGGCATTGCTGCCGGTAATGTAAATATCATGGTCACCCTTTGCCTGCAGACTTCGAATGGCCTTTTCAAAATTTGTAATGTCCTGAATCTCATCAATGAAAAGGTAATTGTTCCTGGCAAGGTTGGTTTGACTCTTTACACTGTTCATCAGGTCTTTGTAGTCGCGCAAGCTGTCATATTCAAAAAGTTCTTTGTTGATATAGATAATGTTGGCACTGGCATCTTGATGACGGACGATATCCATGAGTTGGAGCAAAAGGTAACTTTTGCCCACCCTTCGCTGGCCAATCAACACTTTGATCAGGTTTTTGCCAATGAGGGGCTTTATTCGATCTATATATATAGGCCTTTGGGCATTTAAATAGGCTGCTTTCATGAATATTTTATCTATACTTAAAATATATAATCAAATATATGCTTTTTACAAGTATAGTTAAAACATTAGCTGGATACAGAAATTGATTCCCGTTCCAGAAGATCTTTAAGGCATATCCCTTCATGCCCACTAACCCAACAACCCCAACTCAGCTTCGCCCTTACCTTCAGGCGTCGTATAGAAAGGTCTTTTTTCAATCACGTAGTTGGTCTCTGGCGAAATGCCGAGCGCATGATAGATCGTCTGGTGGATCTGATCTATTCGGATTGGC
>JAYVRH010000436.1:0-5207 GCA_043776495.1 Cyclobacteriaceae bacterium | reverse complement strand
AGTTCCCGGTTGGTTTTTCCTGAGGCTACCAGTTTTAAAATCTCCTGTTCTCGTTTAGTAAGGTCATTGGGGAGCCTCGTATCAGTGGTCTTTAGCTTCTCGTGCGAATAGAAGTCTTCAAAAACCAGTTTCATAATGGCATCATTAAAAAAACGTTCACCACGGTGTACAGAACGAATGGCCTCGATCAGCGTTGCCACATCGACATCTTTTGGCAGATACCCATCCACACCTGACTTAATACTTGCTGACACGTATTCCTTGCTGATTTCCATGGAAACCACCACTACCTTGACGGTTGGGTCTGTTTCCTTGATCCAGCGTGTGGCTTCGATGCCTGTCATGCCTCGCATCATCACATCCATCAGGATTACATCAGGCCTGGATTGACCCAATTCGTTGATACATTCCTCAGCGGAATTAAAAGAGCCAGTTACTTTAATGTCAGTGGTCCCGGCCAGCATTGACACGATTCCATCGCGAACCAGTTTATGGTCATCCACCAAAAAAACCTGTATCTTTTTGTCAGTTTTCACATTACCCTTGGTTAGTTAATCTCAACGCGAATTTGGCTAATTTGCCTTTCCAGGCTAAAATAGCACTACTGTTCAAGATCATTCAAGCCGGACACACCATTATCTTACATAGGTAAGATTTATCGAAAAAAATGCAACAAATTGCTGGCTATTGGTCAATGCCAGGATTCAGGGGCATCCCTCACATCATATTTATTGAGGTTTCCCCAGAAACCTGATTTAACATTTTCTCCGGCGCCCTGGTTTCTATCCAGGTCTGGCTCTCAGTCGGGAAAACGTGCGTTTTGCCACGATCGAATCAGTGAATACCCTGATGGAATGTGCAATCTCTGATTTACGTAAAATCAGAACCTTCCTGATTTTCAGCAGGATGTGGTTGTTGACCTTTGACCTATCAAATAAATCAAAGGAATCATGACAACAAGACTGAAAATCAACAAGAAAGTAGGGATCGTTTGGATCCTGATGTTTACCGTATTGCTTTTTGCTGCTCCGTTTGCAAAGGCGCAACCCAATGCGGGGCTTCGTTTTGAAAAAACAAAATTTCGTGTAGCCATACACAGGAACTCCCACCGGACTTGTTACATCCTCTTCAAGAAAAGAACATCCATCCCGAAATTGGCCGTGGCCAGGCGCTACAAGATTAAGCCTATGGCTGAGACTGTTGCTCAGGTCTGGAACCAATAAAGTATTTGTTCTCGTGCCACCATTGAATATGGTCAGGGCATGTGGTGCACTGGCCAGGGAGCTTAGCGGAGAGGCCGTAAAAGTTCTTAAAGGCAATGGCCGAAAGGCCTGGGTCAATGAAATCGGGTTTATTGCTGTGGCTGATTTGGATTAGTTGACATCACGCTCCTCAGCATCAATCAAATCAATATTGATGAAACGCTTCTGAAACAAAGCCCAATACGGTGGGAAGTGCGGTCCGCCAGTAGGTCCATGTATGTCCGCCATCCCGGATCCGAAACTCATGCGGGATTCCTTTCTTTCGCATGGCTATGTGCACCAATGAATTTCCTTCAAAAAGAAAATCATCATCACCACAATCGATATACCACCGCACGGCTTTTTTCTGATCCTCCGCCATGGCGTCGATCAATGGAAGCGCTGTGTATTTTTTGTAGTACGCTTGAATTTGTTCTTCGGTACCCGTTTGCTTGCGTTCTTCGAGCCAGGCTTTGGTAGCTTCCAGGGTGACAGGACCAGTAGATGCACTCAACGGACAAGCTGAGGAAAACAATTCAGGGTGATGCAAGGCATACATGAAGGATCCACCGCCGCCCATAGAAAGGCCGGCTACCGCGCGAAAGCGTTTTTCCTTTTTGATTCGGTATGTTTTTTCAATAAAGGGCATGAATTCCTCAAAAAAGAAATCCTCATAACGCCATTCATTTTTCAGGTCATTGAAATAGCCGCGGGTTCCTGTGTTGGCATCGGGCATGACAATAATCATCGGCGTGGCCATGCCATCCGCAACTGCTTTGTCGGTAATGTGTTGCACTTCGCCAAATTGAACCCAGCCGGTCTGGTCATCTCCTCCACCGTGAAGCAGGTACAATACCGGATAGCTTCGTTGTGATGCCTCATAATCTGCAGGAAGATAAACGGCATATTTTCTGTCTCCTTTTAAAATCTTGCTGGGCAAACTAAGGTTGTCATACACTTTGCTGCCCTGGGCGAAAAGCAAGCAGGGCAATAAAACCAAAACAAGCAGGAATGATTTCATTTTCTTATTTTTAATAAAATCCAATTTGATCAATTTTGATGGTACTAACAAACCATTGAAACTATATGCCAAGTTCCATTTGGAACACCCAAGTCCATTGTTTAATTGTGCTGTTAGCGGTGAAGTCTTTTTGTATTCCATAAGTCGCGTTACTCTGCAGTTTTACCCTGTGTCCTTTCAAGTATTTTGTTACACCGGCAGTATAATTTTCAATTTGTACTTCATTGTTTTGAATTGCCTCTGAAGGCGTGACAATTGCATATCTCCCTGCTAATTCAAAATTATTTTTGAAAATGTAACTTGTTTGGGCCATCTTTCCCTCACCGGCAAACACTGCTCTTTCTGATCCATCTGTATGGATGGTAACAGGATTGTCTGTATTTCTTGTCAAATACTCTGCACTAAAGGCAAACCCTTTGTATTTAAAAAGAACATCGGCAATAAAAGCTGAAAGATTTCGTGGTTGATAGATATCCTTCCCAAGCGTCCCCGCGGTTCGCTTTGCACTCTCATTATAATGATACCCGCCTGCAATTGACAATTTTGGCATTGGCTCCCGCTCAAGGTCACCTTCAAAATAGTCTCCTTTGTTTGTGAATTTGCCAAATGGTAACAACTCAGCCCTGCCCGTATAGGCAAGTCCATAATCCGAAAAGGAAGAATTTCTGCCCTCCCCCGAAGTAATGGCCCCTTTTAACAAGTAGGTAAGATTGGCAATGTTGTCTTCATAGATTCCCTGAAAGCCAAAATCGCGGTCAATATTAAATGCGGCATTAACGATAGACCGATCGGCAAACTGCAAATCACCAGAGGAGACTACCCGTTGCCTGTTTCCAGGAAGTTTCGTTTGGCCAAACATTAAAGTAACTTTTTTCGATGGTCTGTAATAAATCACCGCATCGCGGACAATATTAGGGCTTGAATTGACAACTGAATTTTCACTTCCATTCCAATCCATATCACCCCGCGAAAAAGAAAGCTGGATATAATATGTCAATTTAGGGTTCAGCATAAAACCTTCAAATCTCATGCGCAACCTTCTTACACGGGCCTCAACAATGGATGCACTTAGATCATCTTCCGAAAGTGTAGTGTAGGAGGCCCTGTTTTGCATTCTGAAACGGAAGTTTATTGAAAACAAACTATCTGGAACTACCATTCCGATGCCATTCTTAAAATTCCAGGTAGGGCTCTTCTTCTCACTTTGTTGTGAGAATGCAGGGCTACTCATCATTATTAGTGCACCTAAGAAGTAAGACAACTTTAGTTTGCATTTTTTCATGATCATCATAATAATTTCGTTTTGTGGTAGTTAGCTTTTCTTACCTCCCATCTTGACCAAAGTTGTGCGCTCTGCCAATGGTCGCTCACTTGTACCAAAAATGGAGGAGTCGGACTTAACTCTTAACTGGACTTACGCAAACCATTAAATCTTTGCATTTTTCTTAGCGTTCTTTGCGCCTTTGCGTAAAAAATCAAAAGACATGCGTAACTCCAGCTCTTAATATAAAACAAATTCAGGCATCACCGCTTTGTTCATTGATCTGTAAAACAAAAAGACCCAAGCCAGTTTCGTCGTACCTATTTTGAAAAACATGTGAAGCTGGCTTATTAGAAATAACAGCTCGCTTTTGCTTTATCGCAGCCTGATTCCATTATTTTCTGCGATTTATGGCCAATAACCGCACTTATTTATTAATAAATTACTTAGGAATAATACTAAATATTTTAGTATTTATATTTGGCCATGGCTTCCATCAGGCACGAAAGAACTTTGGTATCAGCCATCCCCAAAGATGTGGCGGAGGTAATGGATGAACTGGATATTGACAAGACCTGGGATTATCTTGAGAAAACTTTCCGCCTGAACAAGACCCGGTGGAAGAAGGATTTTGAGGATGCTTATTTCAAATCAACGAGAGAGTATTCCAAACTTGAACTGTTCATCCGCTATGGCCACAAGAATATTCAGCCGGGCTTAAATATTATTCTTTTTCGGAAAGACAATTATCCAACCTGGATCAACCTGATTCGATATATTGTTGCAGATAAAATACGGAAAGCAGAAGAGGAACGGGGAAGGATTGCTCAGGAATATGGGCGGAACTCAGGATACAAAATTCACAACAGGAAATATTAATCAATCACACAATGTGTTACCACGATTCCAAAACATATACCCTCGACGAACTCGAGGGGTATTATCAGGTAAAAGGTCAGGAGGGCATTCGAGAGCAATGGATTCCTTATTACCACGAGAATGGATTTGATCATCAACTCGCTCCAGTATTGACCGCACCAGATTCAATGGGTTTATTTTCCTGGGGATTGATTCCATGGTTCACCAAGACTTTGGATCAGGCGATGATCATCCGCAATCAAACGCTGAACTGCATCAGCGAGGAAATGTATGATAAACCAAGTTTTCGCGATTCTCTAAAAGACGGCAAACGATGCCTGATTCCCGTCACCGGATTCTTTGAGTGGAGGTGGATGGATAAAGCAGGGAAAGTCAAACAGCCCTATTATGTTTTTCTCCCACAACAGAAGATATTCAGTCTGGCGGGAATCTATTCAAGCTGGAAGAATCCACTCTCAGGAGAATTGACTTATACTTATTCTGTACTTACCACCAGCGCCAATCCTCTGATGAAAAAGATTCATAACAACAAAAAAAGAATGCCAGTGATTCTGGACCGGCAATATGAAAAGGATTGGCTGAATCCTGCTTTGACAAAAGAGGATGTGCTCGCATTCTGTCAACCGTATGATCAGGATAAGATGGATGCTTATACCATCAGCAAAAGAATCACCAGCAGGAAAGATCCAACCAACGTGCCCGAAGTAATTCAAAGGGTTGAATCGGGAATGCTATTTGATTAAGTACCGAACCCTGATCGCTGATCTTGAATTTGCAATCCGGACCATGAAACGTCATTTCAAAG
>JAYVRH010000435.1:0-1638 GCA_043776495.1 Cyclobacteriaceae bacterium | reverse complement strand
TCCTCCACACCTCGCTGAAAAAGTAGTGAAGACATCTGAAATTGTAAGGCTGCGGGATATGTTTGGTCATCTCAGGATCCGGGAGAAAAAATATACAGCCGCTCAAATAGACAACAAATGGTCAGATGACATCGAGAAAGATTTTTCCAAATGGTTAAACGACCACCTTAGTGAACTGCCCGTTCCGAAAGAACAAATACAGGAATTTCTTAAAACCCGTACCTGGTAATTTAACCCTCAAACCGACACACCATGACAAAGTCAACCAACAGACGCTCATTTTTTAAAAATGCATTGGCCGCTGGAGCCACGGCAGGAAACCTCACGCCGATGGCATCATTCGGAAAAGGATATGAGAATGCAATAAACGAGACATCCTTGTCTTCCATACCATCAGACCTGAAGATCACAGCGATTAAATGTGGATTCATTCGCGGAGGCCACTCTCTTTTTGTAAAAATATATTCCAATCAGGATATTGTAGGGCATGGTGAAGGTGTTGATGCTACACCAGGTACCTATCACCTGGTAAAGCTTTTTGAAACCCGGCTGGTGGGGAAAAGTCCGCTCAATGTTCACCGTCTTTTTGAAGATGTGCGCAGGGCTGGATTTTTCGAAGGTGCGCAATCCGGAATGTTTGTATCCGTACTTACCGCTGTTGAGACTGCGCTGTGGGACCTCGCAGGAAAAGCACTAGGGTTACCAGTGTATCAATTGCTGGGTGGTAAATTCCGCGATAAAATCAGGGTCTACTGCGACACGGCTCTTTATCAAAGCAGACTTCCTGTACCAAAAGATTTTGCTGATGCCGCGCTGGAAGCGAAGAAGATGGGGTTCAATGCCATCAAGTTCGACCTAGATCAGGCAGATGATCCCAATAAATATGACAAATACAATTGGACGGCAAGTCCGGCTGAATTACAAAGAATGTACGATCAGATTGCTGCAGCCCGTCAGGCGGTAGGACCGAACATTGACATCTGTGTCGACATGCACGGTCGCTATGATGCACCCACCGGACATGCCGTGGCCAAGCGTCTCGAGCCTCTGAATCTGATGTGGTTGGAAGAACCCATCCCCGCAGAAAATCCGGAAGCTTACAAATCGATCACAGATTCCACCAGCACACCGATATGCGCCGGGGAAAATCATTATCTCGCTCATGGATTTAGAAGGTTGCTTGAAATTGGAGCTGTTGATATCATCATGCCCGACCTTCAAAAGTGTGGAGGCCTTGGAGAAGGTCAACGCATTGCCAATCTCTCCAATCTCTACTATGTCCCTTTTGCACCACACATGGTTGCTTCCTACTTGGGAGCGATGGCATCATGCCATGTATGTGCGTCTGTTCCAAATTTTCTGATTCTCGAATGGCAGATCTATTTCCACAAAGATCCTATGTTTAAGGAGATTATCACGTTTGATGGCCCTCAGGTAGAAAATAGTTTCATCACGCTTTCCAATAAGCCAGGCATTGGTGTGGAAATTAATCAGGAAGGCATGCGCAAATATGCAACACCCGGAGTACCATTCTTTGAATAGTCGAATTCAGGCTTACCAACAAAACCAACCCTGACTAATTCAACAAGACGTTCATTTTTGAAGAGTTCAATCACGGCAGGAGCGCTTGCTCCACTT
>JAYVRH010000434.1:0-5217 GCA_043776495.1 Cyclobacteriaceae bacterium | reverse complement strand
CGGCTATTTAGTTTTAGTATGTTTTGATATTAGAATCAGCAAGGGAACTAAGAAAATGCTTAATTCAACTGAAATAGTCCATTCTAGGTGGTTGTTGTGTTTGGCAGCGGAGTCGAAGCTAGTGGTAGATACTTCAGTAAACCACATTGAATCGTAAATTCAAAATCAAAAATCTAAATTCGTGGCGTTCAAAATTCAAATAAAATACTTCAGGGATATCGACCGCTTACTATAATCAGTAACTATGGCCAACTACGATCAAATCAAGCAAGCTGCCTTTGAGGCTAACATGCAATTGCCGAAACTGAGACTCGTAATTTTTACTTTCGGGAATGTAAGCGTGGCAGACCGTGCATTGAAAATATTTGCCATCAAGCCAAGTGGAGTTCCATATGAGGAATTGTCAAATGAAAAAATGGTCATTGTGGACTTCGATGGGAAAGTAGTAGAAGGAGAGTTGCGTCCGTCGTCGGATACATTGACACATGCCGTATTGTATAAAAACTGGGAAAATGTTGGGTCGATTGTTCACACTCATTCTACCTATGCCACTGCCTGGGCCCAGGCTCAGCGAGACATCCCCATTTTTGGCACTACCCATGCAGATCACCTGACTGTGGACATCCCCTGTGCGCCTCCCATGAGTGACAAAATGATTTCAGGCAACTATGAACATGAAACAGGTTTTCAAATTATCAATTGCTTAAAGGAAAGAAAACTTGATTATCGGGAGGTAGAGATGATGCTCGTAGGCAATCATGCTCCGTTTGCCTGGGGAAAAAATTCTGCGAAAGCAGTGTACAATGCGGCGGTACTGGAGGAAGTTGCAAGAATGGCGTATATCACAGAGCAGATCAATCCGAAGGCGCCCCGGTTAAAAGACGCACTGATAAAAAAACATTTCGAACGCAAGCATGGACCCGACTCGTATTATGGGCAGCAATAGATCTTTCAGCTTTGTGCTTTAAGCTGAAAGCTAAAGTGGATAATTTAAATAGACATGGACCATCTAAACTACATATGAAAAAACTCATTCCCTTGCTATTCTTTTATTGCTGCGCTCTAATTGCCTTAGCCCAGCAGATAGACTACCCGATACAGGTTGTGCCCTTTACGAAAGTGAAGTTGACGGATAATTTTTGGTTGCCACGAGTTAAGATTAATCATACGGTCACGATCCCTGCATCATTTGAACGATGTGAATCGACTGGCCGCGTGAAAAACTTTGAAATGGCCGCTACGAAGAGTGGAGCTTTTTGCACCATTTATCCATTTGATGATACCGACATTTATAAAACAATCGAGGGTGCCTCTTTTTCTCTCACCCTATATCCTGACAAAGCGCTGGACGCTTACATGGATTCGCTGATCACCAAAGTGAAGAATGCCCAGGAGCCTGATGGATATTTATATACCGCCAGGACGATCAACCCCAAAGACCCTCATAAATGGGCGGGCATGGAACGTTGGGAACGGGAGCGCGAACTGAGTCACGAGCTTTATAATTCCGGGCATTTATATGAGGCGGCCGCGGCTCATTTTCAAGCAACCGGAAAGAAAAACCTGCTCGACATCGCTTTGAAGAATGCCGATCTCGTTTGTTCTGTTTTCGGCCATGATAAGAAACACGTTGCACCCGGTCATGAAGTGGTGGAGATGGGTCTCGTGAAGCTTTATCGCATCACCGGAAAAAAGGAATACCTCACCACAGCAAAATATTTTATTGAAGAGCGCGGACATTTCAGTGGCTATGACTCTGCCAGCAAAGATCCATGGAAGAATGGTTCGTACTGGCAGGACCACAAGCCGGTGATTGAGCAAAAAGAAGTGATCGGTCATGCAGTGAGGGCAGGCTATCTCTATTCTGCGATGGCAGATGTTGCTGCCCTGACAGGAGACGATAAACTCTTAAAAGCCGTTGACACCATTTGGAATAATCTCGTCGCGAAAAAGATTTATGTTCAGGGTGGTGTGGGTGCCATTGGTGATGGCGAACGCTTTGGTGACAACTATGAGTTGCCCAATGCCACGGCCTATAACGAAACATGCGCCGCGATTGCCAACGTCTATTGGAACCATCGGATGTTTTTGCTGCATGGAGATTCAAAATACATTGACATCCTCGAGAAATCTTTATACAACGGATTGATCTCTGGTGTTGGCATGGATGGGAAATCTTTTTTTTATACGAACGCCATGCAGATCAGGAACAATGTGCAACACAAAGACATGGAGTCGGCCCGGTCAGGATGGTTTCCGTGCTCATGCTGCCCTACCAACGTGGTGCGATTGATACCTTCCGTTCCTGGCTACGCTTACGCCCAAAAGAACAGCAATGTTTATGTTAATCTGTTTATGAGTGGAACGACCACGATCAACGTCAATAACAGTCCGGTGCAAATCGAGCAGCAAAATAATTATCCGTGGGAAGGGAATTTGACTTTTAGGATTGTACCAAAATCCCCACTTGCTTTCTCGCTCTTGATCAGGATTCCTGGATGGGCGCAGAACAAGGCCATGCCTTCCGACCTCTACACTTTCGAGAAGCCATCGGATAAGAAAGTTGAAATAAAGATTAACGATAAGCCTATTGAATACAAAGTTGAAAACGGGTACGCGGTCTTATCCCAAACCTGGAAAAAAGGAGATGTGGTAGTTGTGAATTTACCAATGGAAGTGAGGACCGTGATAGCCAATAAGAAAGTAAAAGATGACATTGGTAAAATATCGCTGCAGCGTGGCCCTTTGATGTATTGTGCCGAGTGGCCTGATAACAATGGCAAAACCAGCAACATTATCCTTCCGCAAGGAACCGCCTTTACCACAGAGTTCAAATCTGATTTGTTGAATGGTGTCACGATATTAAAGAGTGAAGCAACTGCCGTGGTGATTGATAAAGATGGAAAAAATGTCTCTACAGTTAAGCAACCCTTTGTAGCCATTCCATACTATGCCTGGGCCCATCGCGGCAAAGGTGAAATGGAAGTCTGGTTTCCCGAAAGAATTGCCGACATCGACATCATTACCAAGTAAACAATCACCAATCTTAAGCCTTGACCTTTCCACTTTCCACTTTCAACTTTCCACTTTCTACTTTCAGCTCAACCCGACACTAAATACGAATGATAACTCTAAATACTCAAGAAATCTGGTTCGTCACCGGGAGCCAACACCTCTATGGTGAGGAGACTCTCAAAAAAGTCGCGGACCATTCGCAACAAATAGCCAAATCACTGAACGACCATCCTCGGATTCCGGTGAAGATCATCTTCAAACCGGTCCTTAAGTCCCCCGAGGAAGTACTCCAACTTTGCCATGAGGCTACGGTTTCAAGAAATTGCATTGGGATTATTGCCTGGATGCATACATTCTCTCCTGCTAAAATGTGGATCGGTGGATTGAAAGTTTTGTCAAAACCGCTTCTTCATTTCCATACTCAGTTCAACCGCGATATTCCATGGAGTGATCTGGACATGGACTTTATGAATCTTAATCAGTCAGCGCATGGCGACCGCGAGTTTGGATTCATGATGACGCGAATGAGATTGAATAGAAAAGTGGTGGTGGGCCATTGGCAGGACGACGAGACAATCAAAAGCATCGAAGTGTGGGTGAGGGCTGCCTGCGGCTGGCATGACTGGCAAGGAGCAAAGTTTTGCAGGTTTGGAGATAACATGCGCCAGGTGGCGGTGACAGAAGGGGATAAGGTTGAGGCAGAAATCAAATTTGGTTATTCTGTGAATGGCTTTGGCCTGGGTGACCTGATCAGTACCATCAAGAAGGTAGGCGAGCCTCAGGTTGATGAACTTGTCATGGTATACGAGGAGAATTATTCATTGGCTGCAACGCTGAGAAGAGATGGAATCAATCGAGCATCATTGCGTGAAGCTGCGAGGATTGAAATAGGCCTTCTCAATTTTTTACACGACGGACACTTTAAGGGGTTCACCGACACATTTGAAGATCTTCATGGTCTTGTTCAGTTGCCTGGAATTGCGGTGCAGCGACTTATGGCACATGGTTATGGCTTTGGTGCAGAAGGAGACTGGAAAACAGCAGCCCTTGTCCGTGCCATGAAAGTAATGGCGAGCGGCTTGAAGGGAGGTAACTCCTTCATGGAAGACTACACCTATCATTTTGCCGCGGGAAACAATCAAGTGCTGGGAGCGCACATGCTGGAGATATGTGAGTCCATTGCTGAGGGAAAACCTTCTTGTGAAATTCATCCTCTTGGTATTGGTGGCAAAGCGGATCCAGTCCGGTTGGTATTCAATGTATCGGATGGTCCAGCCCTCAATGCGTCCATTGTCGACATGGGGAACCGTTTTCGTTTATTGTTGAATGAAGTTGACGCCGTGAAACCCGAACAATCATTACCCAAATTGCCTGTGGCCCGTGTCTTATGGAAACCGCTGCCCGATATGAAAACGGGTTGTGCTGCCTGGATATTGGCGGGTGGCGCTCACCATACCTGCTACAGTCAAAATCTTACTTCGGAATGTCTGGAAGATTTTGCTGAGATGGCAGGGATAGAAATGATCAGAATTGGAAAGGGATCAACGTTACCTCAAATAAAAAATGAATTGAGGTGGAATGAGATTTACTATAAGCCTTGATTCCAATTGCTGGTTTACGTACTATTCTCATGTTTAGTCTATCTTGAATAGTAGGCAGTAAGCAAAATGCAATAGGCAAACTTTGCCAACTGATCCCGATAGCCATCGGGATGCCTACTGCCTACTTCTTGTTTGGTTGACCAATGCAATCTTAACTAACTAAACATTAGTATTTCAAAATATCATTTAACGTTTTGATAGCCAGTGTAAGTTCAGTTTTTGTAATGCTACCCATCTTCTTAATGAGGCGGTCTTTCGAAACAGACCGGATGTGAAAGACAAGCATTTCGGATTCGTTTTTTAATCCATTGTCTTTGTCAGGCTTCAAAACAGGATTGCCCTTATAATTCTTTACCCTGGTAGTGAGGGGTGCTACAATGATGACAGGGAGGTGCTGATTAAGCAAATTTCCACGGGACTAAACCCAGCCTGCTCACTTCCTTTGGTAGGATTCAGATTGGCCTGCCAGATTTCACCCTGCTTCATTCTTTCAATTGATTCAGGTAATCTGTCATACCTTCTTCCGCAATTACCAGAAGGTCTTTATCTGAGGCAGACTTTTGATAAGATTGGATATATTCTGCTTTATCAAGATGCTCCA
>JAYVRH010000433.1:0-1641 GCA_043776495.1 Cyclobacteriaceae bacterium | reverse complement strand
GCCGCTTTTCGATCGGGCCCAGGAGTAAGGTGAGGGGTGTGCGAAATTCATGAGAAATGTTTGCAAAGAACCGGGATTTGAGGTGGTCTAGTTCCTTGATTTTTTCGACCTGGATGTTAATGAGAGAAAGTTGCTCATTGATGATCTGCTCTTTGGCCAAATTCTTCTTGGTGGTCGACAGATAGCGGGCCTGGTAGTTGGAGTAAGCAAACCATGGCAGCATGAATCCAACTACGATAAATAGTACTCTGACCACAGGATACTCATTGTCCCAGAAGTTGAAGATATCCACGCCTGAGAGCACCCACATTACCATCAACAAAAGTGTTGCAATCACGATCAAATGAAAATTGGGTATCTTTTTTACCAACCCAATGGCACAGCTAAAGAGGATGACCGCGTAGATTGAACTTCGAAGGATGAATTCCAGTGGCATATCAAAAATGGTGGCCCTGCTGTTCAAGACGAGGAGCAGGAAGCCTGCTATCAACAATAGGACATAAGTCCTGACAATTTTTTTGAATCGTGGCAGGGTATAGGAAATGACTTTATACACCACGAAATAGAGCAGTGCCCCATTGGCGATCAGGTCTGTGAGGATATTCACTTTATGAGCGTGGACCCAGGATGCAGGGTCGCGTGTAAAAGTGAAATTGATAAAGACCATCAACATGCCTATAAAATATACAAGATTGCCTCTGCGGTTGCGATTATACATGAATAGAATCAGCCGCTGCACTGCCATGGCTAAGTAAAAGCCCCCGAGAAATATGTAAGCGTAGGAAATTTCTAAGACCTGCATGTGGCTAGTTTACGATTCAGGAGCGTTACGAACTTCAAAATAGGTAATAATTCCTTGTTCCCTTTGTTAAATGACACTGCATGATGCAGAAGGCGAATATTGGACATAATGGGGGATTTCAACTAACACAAACCGGTCGGATCATGACACAGATCTGTCAGTTTGAGTAATTACAAGCCGTAGGATCGGGGGCCGATCATTGCAACCCTTTGGTTAAGAACCGGGCGGGGCCAACGATGGTCAGGGCATTATTCTTTAATTCCCAGAAAATTCTTTGCATTAGAATAATGAATCATTTCAATTTGTTCTTTTGTTAGAAAGGTCTGACTATTCAAGAAGTCTCTATGCGCAAAGATCCTCAATCAATAAAAGTATTCATCAGTTCCAACCTGCCAGAGATCGGCATAGAGTCACTGCGCGAAGCAGGATTTTCTGTGACGGCGTGGCCACACGACTGGCCCATGACGCAGACAGAACTGGTGCAGGCTTCAAAAAAAGTGAATGCCCTTCTCTGCATAGCCGCCAATAAAATCGACAAAGCTTTTCTAAATGAGTGCAGCCATCTGGAGATTATCTCACAATTCGGTGCCGGATATGACAATATTGATGTATCCGAAGCGACGATGCTGCACATCCCCATTGGAAACACGCCCGGCGTAACGAGCCAGGCAACCGCGGATATTGCGTTTGGGTTAATGATTGCCGTCTCCAGGAAAATGTTCTATCTCCACAAGACCATTGAGCGAGGCGAGTGGACATATTTTAAACCTAAAAGCAACCTGGGCTTTGAGCTGAAAAACAAAACGTTGGGCATTTTTGGACTGGGCAACATTGGTCTG
>JAYVRH010000432.1:0-5232 GCA_043776495.1 Cyclobacteriaceae bacterium | reverse complement strand
GTCCCAGATAGGATAGACCCCCGTGTCCATATTCACACGGATGGCGACCCTTGGCCTTTTCTTCATCTCAACAGCCAGTTCCTTGATCAGATAAAGTTCATCGAGGTGGTCGATGTGAATGAGTGAATTATGATCAATGGCAAGACGCAGTTCGGCTTCAGTTTTATCTGGGCCATTGAAAATAATCTTGCTGCCCTGCACTTTGTTGTTCAGCGCTTTCTGATATTCAAATCCGGAAACTACCTCCGCCCATGAGCCTTCCTGATGAAATACCTGGCAGACGGCATTCACATAATTGGTCTTGTATGACCAGGCAAATTGTACTTTCGGATATCGGGTTTTGAAGGCTCGGCTTGCATCACGGAAAGTTTTACGGATCATTCCCTCCGAAATCACAAAGAGCGGCGAGCCAAATTGTTCAATCAGATCCGCTACCGCATTGCCTTCAATATGCGTAACTGGTTTATATTCGGTTTTCGTTCCAAACTTATTCATCACCCCTACATTGAGGCGCTGAATGACAGGACGTTCATATGGAAGCTTCTTCATAGTTATTATAGTTCTCCTAGTGTTGATATTTTTTCAAATTGATCAAGATTGACGATCATATCGTACGAGTATCGGATAAACATTTTACCGATGTCATACTTTGTGGCTGGTTTCACTTTTTGACCTAACGCCAGCTTAATCAATGATTCAGGATGATTCTGCCCACATCCCACCGCCAGGTATACCCATGCAGGGAAGCGCGGATTGATTTCCAGCAAGTAGTACTTGTCATCAGAAGTTTTAATCATTTCCAGCTCAAGACCGCCGCGCCATTTAGTGGCTTTGATCATCCTCGTCGCGATTGCCAATAACTTCTTGTCATCGATGGAAATACCCGCCCACGCTTTTCCCTTGTCAGTGATGAATTGCTTTCGCATAGGTACAGCGCCAATTGTATTTCCTTTTCCGTCTCCAAGGGCTGTGACGTTTACTTCAGTTCCGTACACATATTCCTGAATGATGACCGGCAGGCCCCATTTGGCACTTATCTTATTGAAAAAGGTATGAACCTGCTCAGGAGAATAGGCGATGGACGCATCATAGAATTTTCCCTTCACCACCAGTGGATAGCTAAACTTGTCTTTCAACGCCCCAATTTCGTTTGCGCTGAAAATCATTTTGCTATAAGGTACTTTGATTTTATACCTTTTTCCAAACTCGGATAAGTTGGCTTTGTGCCGCTCTTCAAACTGATGAATGGTAGGCATAAAGGTCTTGATGCCCAGCTTTTTCAACGGCCCAACCAGGTGAATGAAATTAAAAAGTTCAGCATCAAAATTCGGAATGATTACATCCAGTTTTTCTTTCGAATGGATATACTTAATCCGCTTCATCAGAACATCCATACCGGTAGATGGAAGCGGTATTTGATACGTTTTGTTGACAAGGTCGTGCATATATATTCCTGGCTCCAGAGTCTCGTAGCTCAGACCTATGATGCGCACATCGAAGATCTTGCTTTCGCGCAATGCGCGGATGACAGAAACACCAGGCCCCGGGCTATCAATTGCATTGAGCCCCGTGACGGCGATATTAATTTTTTTCTTTGCCATCGCCTTCTGTCAATTTTAAGTTGTCGAGGGTACTTACAAAATCAAATAAGTCTTTTTCAAAGCTTACCTCGTCAATCAGATACTTTTTCACGATCATCACTTTGACCTCATTTGTGTCGCTGCCATCCTTAAGGGCGCGGATGATTTCCAGTCCAATGGGATTGGTCGAAAAGGAATCTCCGGTTGAGGGATTGAATACAAACCCGGAGTCACTCAGGGCGAGATTTTTTTTGAGTTTCATAGTCAATTGTTTTTTCCTGGTCAATACATTATTTGATAAGTCCCAATTTATGCGAATAGGTAACAACTGCAGTTTCTTGGAATTATCCTCAATTAACTCAAATCCCTCTTTTTGAAGAATCTCATTAAGCAGTTGAGGCGTTGAGGCGTCGCAATCTGGGCATCATAACGGATCTGTGCTTCCCCCAGCTCGATACGAAGTACTTTGATAAATCCAGTCTGTTCCAGCGATTCCTTCACCACCCGGATGCAACTCCGGCTGACCATATTCTTAATGTGGATCACAGATTCTTTTGTGGAAAAATTATGGGGTTGCATCCCTATTTATGTTGCTAGCAAGGTACTAATATCTTGTTTAATCATTTCCAATCAACAGCATCGCCTATCTCTCAACCCCAATTTAACAGGAACTCCCATTTTTTTCTATGGCGCTCATACCACATAGTTTTAAAATCAAGAAAGCCAACAATTAAAGTCTCTTTAAGGAGTCATAGAATTTAAATAGTCCCTTTCCTTCCAGGCCTTTTCAAGCAGTGCGTGTGAGGTATTAAGGCCAACCCACATTCTTCAAAGGCTAGATGCGTCCAAATATCTGCAGTAAGCCAATTGCCAAGCAAACGAGCCGTTCCTTTTCAAAGGTTACTTTATCTTCATCCATTACAAAGACCCAATTTTAACCATTAAATTTACTTCTGATAATCAATTTCCCTATGCTGCCCAACTACTTCATCCTTCTTTCAGCAATAACCTTTTTCTGCGGCGTATTTCCTGAACCGAAATTCGTGGCTCAGGTCCTTGATCACAACATCGCGATTGGTTATGGTCTGGCCATTGGAGACGTAGATGGAGACGGGAAGCCAGATATCCTTTTGGCGGACAAGAAACAATTTGTTTGGTACCGGAACGGAGACTGGAAACGATTCATCATGATCGATAATCTAACTGAATCGGATAATGTGTGCATTGCTGCACGGGATATCGACGGTGATGGAATAGTCGAGGTGGCCGTTGGTGCGCAGTGGAATCCATCGGAGACTACTGATACACTGAAATCCGGCTCTGTGCACTTTTTACTTAGACCCAAAGACCCCACCCAACTATGGACGCCCATCGAACTTCACCATGAGCCAACCATCCACCGTATGCGGTGGATAAAAGCGGGCGCCAATGGTTATCACCTGATTGTATTGCCACTACATGGTCGCGGAAACAAGGGCGGGGAAGGGCTGGGGGTAAAAGTGATTGCTTATGAAATGCCGAATGATCCCCGGAAAAAATGGAAACAATGGACCATTGATCAATCCATGCATCTGACGCACAATTTGGATATCATCGGACAGGGGCAAAACGAACTGCTATACGTTGGCGGCAAAGAAGGTGTGAAAGTCTTTTCGTTTAGTGAAGGAAAGTGGTCGGCGAAAACGAATGCCGAATGGGCAGTTCAGGCAAGAAGTTTCGGAGAAGTAAGAGTGAATGGAGGGGTAAACCAAGTCATCGCGGGGATAGAGCCTATGCATGGAAATCAACTGACCATCTATACTGGAAAAGAAAATCTGACACGTACTGTTCTTACATCTGAACTCAATCAGGGTCACGCATTGGCAATGGCCGACCTCCTGGGATCAGGAAGAAACCAAGTAATCGTAGGCTGGAGGGAACCTGATAAAGATAAGAAGACGGGAATCAAAATGTTTATTCCTCCTGCCGGGCAAACTGGAGACTGGAGTGAAGTATGGATTGATGACAACGGCATCGCTTGTGAAGACCTTCAGGTGGCCGATCTCGATGGCGATGGCAGAAAGGATATCATCGCGGCAGGCAGAGCAACCCACAACCTAAAGGTCTATTGGAATCGAAATGAGAAGTAATCCATTATGACTTCTTTATTTTAAATCAACCTTCCATCAAAATTGAAACTTTTTTTTCAGATAGCATTTCTTAATGCCATGGGGTGACTTTGTTTATTAGAATGCGAGCCTAGGCAAAACTTCTAAAAAATGGATTCAGCAGGTCTTCCTTATTGTATCTCAACGGTTTGCCATCCTCCTCAGAAATTACATGATACCCGACTTGCTTCAGAACACCGTGAGCCGCAGCTGTGTCCCACTCCATGGTCGGAGCAAAGCGGGGATAAAAGTCGGCCTCACCATCCACCAGCAACATAAACTTGATGCTGCTGCCTTTGGAAACCAACTGTGGATTGATCAGCGATTGAACAAACGCCAAAGTCTTCTCGTCAATGTGAGAGCGTGAAGCAACCACGCGAAGGCCCTCCGTTTTCAGGTTGACTGGCGATCGCGGTTGCATTTTGGTTCTGGTGAGTTGATCTAGCTTGAAAGCACCCATCCCTTCCGCACCATAATAAATAACCCCGCTCACCGGTATGCCCACTACTCCGAGCACCGGTTCTTGATAATGAATCAGGGCAATGTTGACGGTGAACTCTCCGTTCTTCTTCAGAAACTCTTTCGTACCATCCAGTGGATCCACTAGCCAGAAATACTCCCACTTCTTCCGCTCTTCATAAGGGATATTTCTACCCTCCTCGCTTAAGATTGGAATGCCCGTGGGCTCCAACATCTTTGAAATGATCTGATGCGATTTCTTATCAGCGATGGTGAGCGGAGAGGAGTCTCCTTTTGCTTCGGCCTCAAAATTTCCGGAGTGGTAAATTTCCAGAATTACCTTGTTTGCTTGTTGGGTTGCTTGTATGGCAATCTCAAGCAGACTGTCTAAGTTGATCATGGATATTGGTTTGAATGTTAAATAACTAATTTCTGACAAAAACATTAGCAACGAGACTTAATCCTACGTCATTTTAAACGTGCCCGGGCTGTTTCACTGAGCTTCTCGGAGAATGCAAAGGAGTTACACGGAGAAATGAAAGGTAATTTGTTTCAATTATTAAACTCTCTGAGAAACTCCTGGATTTTCTCTGCGAAACTCCGTGAAATAGCATTAGAATAACCATATAAATAAAATTTATCAAAGACATGGGTCGCCTAAAATCCGAAATTAGAAATTCTACACAATCATCCCCGCACCAACGGTTTCATTGGTACCGTCGTCGACCAGGATAATACTGCCGGTGATTCTGTTCTTCCTATAACTATCAAAAAACAGGGGCTGCGACGCTCTGATCCTCACCCGTGCAATGTCGTTCATACCTAGTTGTGTCACACCCTCGAGCTTTTGAAATGTATTGATGTCCAATTTGTAAATAATTTCCTTTAATATACCCTTCACCTCTTTCGTCGTGTGTCGGACGTAAAATTTTGAGTTCAGGTTCAAGGGCCTTTGATGCATCCAGCAAATCATCACATCGATGTCCTGATCGGTAATCGGTTGATTGGTGGGTTTGGTGATCACATCCCCCCTGCTGATATCAATT
>JAYVRH010000431.1:0-1647 GCA_043776495.1 Cyclobacteriaceae bacterium | reverse complement strand
CCAGAAAACTTTTAGAGACCTCCAGAAATCGCTTGTCTGAGGTGGCTGACAGGCTATCTCTGTTCACCTGCACGCGCGCTTTGGGAGCCCGCACGATTCTCGTCCTTTGCTTTTCCTTCTCACAGTCTTCACATTCTTCCTCACGGCCACCCGCTACTTTCGCCTCAGAAGCACGCTTAGTAGAATAAGAATAGGAATAACCGTCTGAGTTAACATTCACAATCTCGGGTCCCTCAAAGGAATCAATCATGAACATATTGAACGGTCCGCCTTGAGGCATTCGAAACGTAACTCCATATCCTGCTAAATAACTTCCATGTACTTCCATGGGCATAAAGCTGCGCTTGCCGAACTGCTGGCGGATCAGCGTACTCAATATATTCTCCGCCACTTCAATATCCTGTTCCATGCGTTGCTCATCCATTTTGGCCTGGCCCACGGCCATGAAACTGCCCACGCACATCACCATGCCCATCACGATTTTCATCACCCGTTTCATAATTTTTTTCTTTTAATTTCTCTTTTGATTTGTAGTACCCGTATTTGTAATCAAACTCGTCAGAATCTGCTCCGTCTCCTGCTTGAACTGATCCGTGTTTTCCTCGACTTTGTTCATCCTTGCCTGAAAAAGTTGCAAATCCTGTTTGCGTTGTTCTTGCAAATATTTTGAAAAATCGACCAACAAGCTTTCGATGTATTCCTTTTGCCCGGCTGACGAAAGCTGCATATAGTCTTTCATCATCTTCAGATTGTCGTTTTGTAGCTGACCTACAAAGCTTCTTACCTGCTCCTGGTTGGCGGCAGAAGCCGTCGTCACCAATTGGTCAATCTTAATTGAGTTTGAGTTAAGATTCTTCCTGATCAAATGCTCAAACGAATTTTTGTCTTCGTTCCAGGAGGCCTTCAAAAGCTCATTGTTGCTTGCTACTGAAGTATGAATCATCGCTCCCACTTGCTGTTCCGTCAGCGCTGGGACTAATTGCTCAGATTTCTCTTCTATCCCAAAACCAATTTTTAATTCGCCAGGAGCATAACTCACTGAAAGCTCCAGCATTTTGGCAGCTATCAGGATAAACAACAATGAAGCAGCGATTCCAAGGGGCATCCGGAAGTAATGCTCTTTCCAGAAAGGTCGATGATGTGGGTCTTCTCCCAAAATGATCGGGGGAGCAATCACTTCTTTGTCCTGGAGTTGGCCCATCACTTTTCTGCCGAATGACCAGGCCTCCATACGTTTCCTTTCCTTAGGATTTTCCAAGAGATACTCCTCCACTTGTTTGCATCCATCGCTGTCCAATTCTCCGTAGAGGTAGGCGATCAGCGTAGCTTCATCGGGTTTATAATTCATAACCAACAGTTTCTTTTGTAATCTTTCTCTTATCAAAATTTCTCTTCAAGGCTTCCAGCCCATAATACATCCTGGACTTGACCGTGTTCTCCGAAATATTCAATGCCTCCGCAATTTCTCTGAACTTCAGTCCTTCGTACTCCTTCATGATGACGATCGTGCGTTGCTCTTCACTCAATTGCATCAGGCAACCCTGTAATATGTCAGCGAGTTCATTCTGCCGAAAGACTTTTTCAGGATCCTCCCTGCGATCGCCAGACACCTCCCATCGATAACTATCCTCCTGCTCGCCAGGTCTG
>JAYVRH010000430.1:0-1649 GCA_043776495.1 Cyclobacteriaceae bacterium | reverse complement strand
TTCATCACTTGGTAGAATGTGCTGTCGTCCACGTGCGAGATGTCGATCATCATTCCGATGCGGTTCATTTCTTTCACCACTTCGCGACCAAAGGGACTTAAACCATTCCAGGTATGGGTGGTGTCGCCGGATGAATCGCAGATCTGATTGTCTTTGCTGTGGGTGAGCGTGATGTAACGGATCCCACGATCGTAGAAGTATTGTAAATTCTTGAGATCATCGCCAATGGGAGCCCCATTTTCCATGCCCATGGGCAAAGAAAGTCTGCCTTCTTTAAAGTTCTTCTCAACATCCGCTACCGTATTGGCCAAGGCAAACTTGTCAGGGATATTTTCTGCGATTCCCCTGACCATATTAATGAGTGAATCAGCGAGTGCCTTGCCTTTGTCGGGCAGGAGTTGGTTGGAAGAGGGGATATAAATTGACATGAAGGGAGCATCGAGGCCACCTTGCTTGGCGCGTTCATAATCGAAATCTCCCACACTGCTTTTGATGGGGATGTTCATGTATTCACGCTCAATGCGGAAATTCTTGATCTTCAGCCGGAACGGAAGGTCAACGTGGCCGTCGGCGATGATGTATTTATGAGCAAGTTCATCGGCAAATGCGCGAAGTTGCTCGTCATTCATTCGCTCGACGGGCTTTTTTTCTGAACAGGAGGCAAGAAGCAAGAGGAAGGCAATACCAATCGTGCAAAGTAATTTCATAAGTTTGGATTAGGGACTTAAAGATAAATATTCGGAATGTATTTCTGATGGCTTCGGCGCAATGATAGAGGATTCTAAATTAATTACGTTGGCACAATTAGCGTTGCGAAATGGCAACGATAAGCCCGAAATTTGGGTTGCCTACAAGGGTGAAGTGTACGATGTCTCCCTTTCGCGTCTCTGGAGGGAAGGCAAGCATTACGAACATTGGGCGGGGCAGGATTTGACAAATGAATTGCCGGATGCACCGCATACTGAAGAAGTTTTTAGTAGATTTAAAGTGATAGGCAGATTGGTGTGAACCTGGAATGGGCGGCTGCTCTGATATTAAAAGCTCACCGCTGAGAGTATTGTTCACCAATAGCCTGCTGCTGATGTTTTGGGGCTGATATTTGTATAATTAATTACGAATAATATGATCATCATCGCTGATAGCGGAAGCTCAAAAATTGATTGGAGGCTTCTCAATAAAGATGGGAGCATTGGGCAGACTAATACCATTGGGTTTAATCCCTACTACCAGCCGATCGAAGACCTGAAGAAAAATATTCGTGAATCACTTGTTCCCATTGTAAAAGAAACAGTGACGAAAGTATTCTTTTATGGGACGGGAGTCTCCTCTTCAAAGAATCAGGAATTGGTGCGGGGAGCATTTCTGGAATTTTTTCCCATCGCCAAAGTTGAAATAGAATGGGATCTGGTGGCTGCCGCGCGCGCGCTTTGTGGTGAGGAGGCCGGCATTGCATGTATCCTTGGAACTGGCTCCAACTCCTGTTTGTATGATGGAAAGAGGATCACAGAACAAGTCGCTAACCTCGGCTGGATTTTGGCGGATGAAGGTTCCGGGGCCACCATCGGTAGAAAATTCCTATTTGATTATCTCAGAAAACAAATGCCTCTGGAGTTGGCTGAACAGTTTAAAAAACGATTCCCTTTTACACG
>JAYVRH010000429.1:0-1649 GCA_043776495.1 Cyclobacteriaceae bacterium | reverse complement strand
TGATGGCGGTCATGGAGGTCATGTTATTCTCCGGGGAAGCTCCAATCTCTGGACACTGCTCCACCTGAAGTTCAGAAAACATATCAATGCAGAAAATGGAACGGCGGGTGAGGGGCAAGACCGTACCGGCGCCGATGGCAAAGATGAGATTATTGAAGTCCCGTTGGGGACGGTGGCGCGGCGTGCAGAGGGCAATGAATTTCTCTTTGAGATCAATAGGGATGGTGAAGAAGTTATTCTGACACCCGGAGGTCGCGGTGGAAAAGGAAATGCATTTTTTGCAACCCCCACGCAGCAGGCACCGCGCCATGCTCAGCCGGGCGAGTCAGGCAAAGAGGAATGGATCATCCTTGAACTTAAACTTCTGGCAGATGTTGGATTGGTAGGATTTCCAAATGCCGGAAAATCGACGTTGCTTTCTGTTGTCTCTGCCGCGAAACCTAAAATTGCAGACTACGCTTTTACAACACTCACTCCTAACTTAGGCGTGGTGCAGTACCGCGATAATCTTTCCTTTGTCATGGCCGATATCCCTGGTATCATTGAAGGCGCATCCGAAGGCAAAGGGCTTGGCATTAGATTTCTTCGTCACGTTGAAAGAAACTCCCTTCTTCTTTTTTTGGTGCCTGCTGATTCGAATGATATTAAGAAGGAGTATGACATTCTGTTGAACGAGCTCAAGCAATACAACCCGGAGTTGCTGGACAAGAAGCGACTGCTGGCTGTTTCAAAATCTGACTTGCTGGATGACGAGTTAAAGATTGCCATTAAAAAAGAACTTCCTAAAAACCTGCCCTTCACGTTTATCTCTTCTCTTACAAATCAGGGCATCACTGAATTGAAGGATTTGATCTGGAAGAGTTTGCATTGAGATGACTGACGGTGCAACCTGCGTCATTCGACCGAACTATTCATCTCATCAAAATTTCATATGGAATTCCAAGACCTTGGTGGAGTGCCTTAATGACTTTTTTAGATAGTTCCCTTCTGCCGCTCAAAAAAGAGGACACCAATCCCTTGCTCCCATTAAAATACTTAACCAAATCCCTTTGGCTAAGACCCTTCTCTTCCATAATGTATTGAATCGCTTTCACTGGATCCGGCGCATCAATGGGGTAATGAATATTTTCATAGGATTCAACAAGTGTGGAAATTAAATCCAATTCATCAAATGCGTCAGTACCTTCTTTTGGATCAAGAGCAATAAGCTCGTCAATGCGTTTCAGTGTGGTTCTGTAATTTTTTTCAGAACGAATAGGTTTAATATTCATATTCAGATATTTTTTGCATCAATTTTATCATACTGCTGGTGCGTTCCGATAAATCGTATAAACACTTTTTTAAACTTAAATATGATGTAGACAACAATTCGATAGTGATTTCCTTTGATATTAAATACAACTCTATTATTTCCAACGACACTAGCATCCACATAAATTATTTTTATGTCATGGTTATTCTTCCAGTCAGCTTTCTCCAAAATTTTATACCAAGTTTTTAACGGCACCTCAGCATCTGCATGCTTCTCCCAAAATGCACACAAGGTACTTTTGGCAATTATCCTCATACTTACAAGTGAGTTACAAATATAGTCAAGAGTTTACATTTTGTAAACTTTAATTCCTTGTCTTGCAGATTTTTCCCGAGTG
>JAYVRH010000428.1:0-1650 GCA_043776495.1 Cyclobacteriaceae bacterium | reverse complement strand
GCCATTGTGTGCCCGATATCGCTTGCCGGTAACCAATTCCATTTCTCCATCATTATCAAGATCCACCCAGTCCATGGTATGGTATTGGGAGTTAAAAGGATCGATGGCGTGCTTGATAAAAGTGATTGCTTTCGCGTCCTTCTTTTGCTGATACCAGTCAAGACCATATCCGTGGGCCTGACCCACGATGATATCATTCAAACCATCATGATTCACATCGGCTACAATGATGGGTATGCTTGCGTCTCCTAGGTCGAAGTCGGAATGAATCTTCCATGTTTTATTTTCTGGATCGTCAGGAGCCTCAAGCCAGCCTTTTGAAATGATAAAATCTTTTCGACCATCGCCATTCATATCACCGAAACCGAGGCCATGCCCATGCTCTTCAGCGATCACGGTCCTGGAGAATTGTCCCGTGGATTTTCCGTTACCATCCCGCATCAATTTATAATAAGCCAATGGTTTGCGTGGAGTGTTGGGGACGATTTCATCAAATCCATCTCCATCTACATCCCACGAGCGGGTTGTCTCGATGTTGCCCGTCACAGCAATATCATTCAATTTCCATTCCTGATCATCACCTGGATTTTCTCTCCAACGAAGGGTACCATCAAACCAACCACCCGTGATGAAGTCCATTTTCCCATCACCATTCACATCCATAGGAATGGTCGAGAAGTCATCATAGTATTCACCCACTCTTTTTACCTGGCCAATGAGATGACGCTTGATAAAACCAGGGCCTTCATACCAGTAGCTGCCGGAAACGATATCAAGGTTCTTGTCACCATTCACGTCAAATACCCCCACGGATTCGAAGCTTTCAGAAGCAATCAATTGTTTTCGAAATTTTAATTCGGATATGGGCTGAAAAGACAGTGCAGGTAAAATAACAAGCGCCAGGATGACTGAATGATACCTGTTCATGGAAAGCGGATTTACTCTTTTAACCTGATATTTCGGTACTCCACTTTCATGGGTGGGCCCACATGGACCTGTACACCGAGCAACCCTTTCATTTTTCTGTTGATGATGTCATTGTCTGTCACATCGCTCATCAGAATCTTGTTGACATAATGCTGCAGCCGATTACCTTTCACAATTAAATGAACTTCATTCCAATCTCCAGCCTTTATGAATGTTCGCAAAGAATCCTTATTCCATGATTTTGTGATCTCCACATTCGTCCATGCATTGTTTTTGACATTGTCTTTAACCGAAGTGTTAGGATCGGACTGACTATTGATTATCGTTTTTTGCCCACGGTAGGCAAGGGTTGTCCTTCCTCGTTCTTCATAGTTCTGCCCTGTGTAGTTATTTTTTCCATCAATATCGGCCTGGTATCCGCGCAATGCATGCGGAACATCGGCGACCTCTTCACTGCGGTAGTTGATGCCACTGTTGCCAGCCTCTGCTATCCTGAACTCTACTTTGAGCTCAAAATCTGCAGGCGTTCCACCACGCCAGATGATAAATGTATTTGTCTTGAGCAGCGTGGTGGGAGTAACCTCGCCCACCAAATTGCCATTCTCAACGCGCCAGTAGTTTGGATCTCCTTCCCAATTGGTAAGTGTTTTACCATCAAAGATGGGTATGAATCCTGCTTCTGTCTTTTGAGCACTTGTTTCTGTTTTCTGACATTCACCAATC
>JAYVRH010000427.1:0-1651 GCA_043776495.1 Cyclobacteriaceae bacterium | reverse complement strand
GCCATCAAAAAGATCTTTGTCGGCTTTCGCTCCTTTTGCATATTCAAAGTATTCTGGTGAATCGCCACGCCTTCCAGATGACCCAAAGCCCTGGCTTTTGTGCTGAGAGCGGCTATCGGCGGCTATCTCCGAATACGATTTTCCAAGCAACGTGTTGTAGGTCCCCATATTCACGCTCACTACTCCCGGTGTATTTTCATTGATTGTCTGATTCCACCACCTACCCGTATTTGTATAGAGTCTTGTGACCTGCCAGGTGCCAAACTCCCGTACCTGATCGGGTAGATAATCTGTGCGGGAAGTCAAATCAAAGGCTTCCTGCGCCAATATTGCAGATGCGGTATGATGGCCATGGCCTGCCCGTTCGTCTGGTGGGAAGCGCGTCAGGATGATGTCCGGCTTGAATTGCCTTATCACGCGCACCACATCTGAAAGAATTTCTTCTTTTCCCCAGATGGCAAACGTCTCCGCTGAATTCTTTGAAAACCCAAAGTCATTTGCGCGGGTAAAAAATTGCTCCCCTCCGTCGATGCGTCGGGCGGCCAACAGTTCCTGGGTGCGGATCAATCCGAGGAGGTCACGCATTTCTGGTCCGATCAGATTTTGACCGCCGTCTCCCCGCGTCATCGACAGGTAAGCAGTTGATGCGAGTCTATCTGTCTCCATGTAGACAATCGCCCTCGTATTTTCATCATCGGGATGCGCCGCCACGTACAAAACAGAAGCGAGTACATTCAGCTTTTTTAATTTCATCTGAATGGCTGCCGCATCCGGTTGCTTGTACTGTGCTTCAACACCTTGAAAGTGTAAAATTGTCAGAATAAGGAGGACGATTTTTTGCATAATGCTCTTTTTACGGGGAATTGTGGGGCAAGTTACTACGGTTTTATAAACGGCTTGCCTGCCAACGCTCATGGCTCATGTCGGGCAAATCTAACCCAAAATGAAATATTTTCAGGAGATAATGGTACAGGCGGTTGGTCAGGCTTAGATCAAAATTTTCCCCGGATTTCGTCATTCACCAGGAAGGTCCCATCCTCGTGAATAAATAAATGAACGCGGCTCAGTTCCTTCTTCTTGGGCGAGAGATAGAAGATATTGTATTCATGTGCAGTTACCCGGTCTTTGATATCATCGGTGTAGCCAAGATCAATCTTAAATGGAGATCCAACCTCTGCCTTTTTAGTAACCACCAGGTTTCCCAGATTATTGACACATCTCACCCGCACTTCCTCTCCAACTAACTTGAGCGTCTTGAACTTAATGATGAGGTAAGGCAAAGGTCCTCCGGGAGATTGCTTCTTAGCTTTATCCGAGGCCGACTCCTCAAAATCAAACACCTGATGGTCGATCCCGGGTTTTTGCTTGAACGTATATTCCAGCTCAAGTTGAAACTCATCATTCGGCTTGTACGGTACTTCCTCCTGCCATGCAAAACTCAAAAGAACAAATAATATGGAAAAAGCCATTGAAGCTAGTTTGTATAGCAAGGTAAAAACTAATGCCCATTACTCAACTCCTAAGGCCGAATGATTGAAACAGACTTCAACTTGACGGTCGTACCCCAGGGAAAGGAATATTCACCATCTGGCACCTCGATGCGATTGAAGTCGCTGCTCACTTTGCCATTTAAGAACTGGATGTAATATGG
>JAYVRH010000426.1:0-1651 GCA_043776495.1 Cyclobacteriaceae bacterium | reverse complement strand
ATCAGCTTCTTGGAAGCCAATCTCTGTACTTGCTAAATTATATAAGCATCAATCTATGAGAAAAGGTACTGGTTTTTTCGGTATGTTGTTTTTGATTGTTAGCTCTTTGAACGGCTTTTCTCAACCTTCAAAAGCAAATACTGATCATATAAAACGAAAGTGGTTGGATATTGCTTACGCCAGCATTTCACCCGCACAGAAATTAGATATTTATTTACCGGATGAAGGTGATGGCCCTTTCCCCGTTATTGTTTCCGTGCATGGCGGAGCATTTAAGTTTGGAGACAAAGCAGATGGGCAACTTACACCCATGTTGGAAGGATTGATGCGGGGTTATGCGGTGGTTTCCATTAATTACCGCATGAGTGGCGAGGCTTTATTCCCTAATAACATCAACGATGTGAAAGCTGCCATCCGTTGGATACGCGCCAACGCAAAGCAATATTATTTTAATCCCGATAAGATAGCTGCGTGGGGCGGTTCGGCTGGTGGAAATTTATCTTCCCTTGCAGGAACTTCAGGAGATGTGAAGACACTCGATGATTTAAGTTTAGGAAATAGCAATCAATCAAGTCGATTGCAAGCTGTAGTCGATTGGTTTGGTCCGACTGATTTCTTAATGATGGATCCTCAATTGACCGAGACTGGGAATGGCAAGCCAGATCACAATGAAGCCAATTCACCAGAAAGTCTTGTGTTAGGAAAAAAGATTACAGAAATACCCGAAAAAGTAAAAGAAGCAAATCCTGAAACCTACATTACCCGCGATGATCCGCCCTTCTTGATAGAACATGGCACAAATGATCATCTTGTGCCAACTCAACAGTCTATTAATTTTGCGAAAAAACTTGAAACAGTTTTAGGCAAAGAAAAAGTCACGCTGGTGTTGCTAGAGGGCAGCAAGCATGGCGGGCCAGCGTTTCAGACTCCGGAAAATTTAAAGTTAGTAGTTGCCTTCCTGGATGCTTACTTGAAATAAGCGGATGGCTGCGGAAGAATTTCCATTGGACTATAAATCAAAACTGACTTCAACTCATTATGGAGTAATCTTGATTTGTTTCCTGATGAATATGTGTGATGGCATGAATGTAATGGTACTCTCATACACCGCCAATTCCATTACGTCAGCATGGACTATAAATCCATCCAGTTTTGGAATTGTTTTTAGTGCCGGATTATTAGGCATGGCTTTGGGTGCGATGTTATTGGCATCAAAGGCCGATGTCATCGGGCGCAAGCCAATGATTCTATTGTGTGCCCTGTGGATGGGCGTGGGTTCTTTTATTACAGCGTATACACTTTCCATAGAGCAATTAATCTTTTTGCGATTCTTTACCGGCATTGGTATTGGCAGTATGCTGGCTTGCACTTCCACTCTTGCTTCGGAATATGCACCGGCACAAACAAAACATTTCTGGGTGAGTTTCGTCATGTCAGGCTATCCAGTTGGCGCGGTACTTTCAGGACTTGTGGCAACTAAACTGATTGCGCAGTACGGATGGCCTTCCCTTTATATTTTTTCTGGGATCGTTACGCTATTAACCATTCCTTTGGGATATTTTTTTTTAAGAGAGTCCATCGATTTTCTTTTTAAAAAGCAACCCAAAGAAGCTCTGCAAAAAGTGAATTCAATTTTAGTAAGCATGAAGTT
>JAYVRH010000425.1:0-1651 GCA_043776495.1 Cyclobacteriaceae bacterium | reverse complement strand
TGCGCCTTGCCAGCAACCACATTCCGGCCCATGCGGTCGCGCTCACCCATGCGTCCCATACAGGAACCGTTGAAGGTGTGAACTCTTTGAGAATCATGTATAACGCCAGCGAACCTCCCGCCACGATAAAACCCGTGATCATCCATTCTCTTTGAGTTGCGTATGAAATTTTCACGGGTGGTTTGTCGGTTCTGCTGATCCAAAACCACCAACCATAAATACTCATCACCAGATAGTATATGTTTAATAAGCTCTCCGCAAAAAGCTGGGCCTTAAAGAGCACCGCCACTGATAGCAAGGTAGCCCCGATGCCAGTGGGGTATAAAAAGATGTTGTTAGCCTTTGCAAGGAAGACCTCCCATACGCCTAAAATCAAAATCGCCCATTGAATGGCATCTGTATGCGAAAGCTGTTGGATGAACAACTCCTTAAAATCCATAGATGATTGTATCGATCTTCGCGATCATTACCTATTATTCGCCGGCAAATTGTCGCAGGTCTTTTCGTAAGGCAGATCACTTCCAACAAAATTATCCCATTCGTCCTTGCTTAAATTGCGCTTAACATGCTCACATAGTGAGCTGGACATGGTCTCGAATTGGGTGGGCCAAACTCGGATCACCTCTTTGTTCGCCACGCTATTGCTATGCACGCCAACCAGCAGTTGTGAATCATCGGGGGAAAAGGTGGCGCTCGATGTCCAATCGGGCTGGCCTTCATGTTCTATTACAACCGGCGGCAGGGTGAGTTTGTTCCACTTCCAAATGCGCAGCTTCTGATCACGGCTTGCGGCGGCAAGAGCGGTTCCAGTATTGTTAAACACAATTTGTTCGATGTGCGCTCCAGATAGCAGAAGAATTCCTGGCGGCAGATTGCTATCCTCGGTAATGATTTTTACACTGCCCCTCTTGTCGCCAATCACAATTCTGTTTTTGTCAGGTGTAAATGCGAGGGCAGTAATTTCAACCTGATTTTGGTAGATGATTTTTTCGGAATACTTACCAGCGATTTCCCAAAAGTACACCGCACCTGATACTCCAGCTCCTGCCAATGTCCTGCCATCAACACTCATGGCAATGGCGTTGATCTTTTCCTTCGGTTTGATTACCTCCCGAACAGTATTGAAATCTGTGAACTTAATGCTTATGTCATCATGAACATAAGCACCATTTTCCTTCAACGAATAAATCAGTGTCTTGACTTCTGAAAATCCTGAAATTTTCTTCGGCCCTTTTTCAGGATTCTTCAAGTCGTATAACTCTGTATAGCCCTTGCTTATGTTGCCCGTAGATACGCCGCCGGCGATCAGCCAATTAGCATCTGTACTTAAATCTATTTGATATACCTGATAATCTTTGCGACCTCCCATGATCGAATCCGATTTCCACTCCCCTCCTTTGCGAACCCAACGCAAAATCCTTCCGTCACTGCCACCGGAATAAATTTCCTGAGACTTTGTGCTTGCGACCAGGGCTCGGGCAGCACCTTTGCTATGTCCATAAAGACTGCGGGAAAGAAGATTGTTAAGTTGGTCCAGAGCCTTGTATAATCCGCTATAGATTTCCTGATCAAATGGATTTCCTCCCTAGTGCAGGTTGAACTTGTAAGCCTGCTGGGCAACCAACGCTTCTTGTTCAGGATCATCACCCAA
>JAYVRH010000424.1:0-5254 GCA_043776495.1 Cyclobacteriaceae bacterium | reverse complement strand
CCATTCCCGGTTCAAAACAAGCTTGACCAAACAAGGCCGCTTGCTGATCACCCGCCACACCTGCAATCGGAATTTCAACTCCTTGATAGGACCACGAGCCAAATCGGTGAGAAGAGGGTTTCACTTCAGGCAATAGCGAGGAAGGAATGTCCAATTCTTTCAACATTCTTTCATCCCACTTCAATTCACCAATGTTATAGAGCATGGTACGAGAAGCGTTGGAATAATCTGTGACATGGACTTTCCCGCCTGTCAATTTAGAAATCAACCAGGTGTCAATGGTGCCGAACGCCAGTTCGCCTTTCAGTGCTCTGCTTTTTACACCCTCCACATGATCCAGGATCCATTTGATCTTTGTGGCTGAGAAATATGAGTCGATCACAAGGCCGGTATTCATACGCACATAATCAGCCAAACCTCTTGCTTTCAAGTCTTCGCAAATGTATGCTGAGCGCTTGTCCTGCCACACAATGGCGTTGTACACGGGCACGCCTGTTTTACGGTCCCATATCACGGTTGTCTCCCGTTGATTGGTGATTCCGATGGCGGCGATATCAGCAGGGGCGATATTATTATCACCAATGACTTTTAGCAATACCTCCGACTGTGCCTTCCAGATTTCCTCCGGGTCATGCTCAACCCAGCCTGATTTTGGAAAAATTTGTCGAAACTCTTGTTGTGCGATTCCCTTTATCTGACCCAGCGCATCGAAAAGGACAGCACGTGAACTTGTGGTGCCTTGATCAAGTGCGATGATGAATTTAGCCGCCATTGGTATTAAAAGAAAAGTTGAAATATATAGACACCGAGTATACCTCCTAAGATTGGCCCAAGTACAGGAATCCAGGCGTAGCCCCAGTCGGAATGCCCTTTACCGAAAATAGGTAGGACAGCATGCGCGATTCTTGGCCCCAGGTCACGGGCAGGATTAATCGCAAAGCCGGTTGTACCCCCAAGGCTTAATCCAATGGAGACAATTAATAAGCCTACAACAATGGGATTCAGTCCCTGTGTAAAATCATTTGTGCCGATAAAAAGAAGTCCAAGTATCAGCACCGCAGTAGCAATGATTTCACTTAAGAGATTAGAAAAAGTATTCCTTATTGCAGGTGCTGTACAGAATACAGCAAGCTTGGTTGCCTGATCATCGGTGCGCTTCCAGTGCGGAAGAAAATGCAACCAGACGATGATGGCCCCAACGAAAGCCCCTGCCAGTTGCGATGAAATATATCCAACTACATCACTCCAAGGTAAACTTCCATTGACAGCGAAAGCAAGGGTCACAGCCGGGTTCAAGTGTGCACCGCTGATATTGCCTACAGCAAAGATGCCAAGGGTCACCGCAAGGCCCCAGCCAATCACGACCGTGAGCCAGCCTGCGTTTTCCGATTTCGTTCCTTTAAGTACTACACTTGCGACCACGCCATCACCTAGAGTAACCAGGAGCATAGTGCCAAAGAATTCTGCTAAATAAGGTCCCATAATTTATGTCTATTTAGTGTCCTACATTTGGGTTACTAATAAGGTCATCGTCTGTTTTTGCCACCTTGATGAATACCGTAGCCAATGAAGCTATCAAAAGTAATGATCCGGCAAAAGTTATGGCAAGTCCAGGGTCCTCTCCCAGTACATTTTTATAAACAAAACCAAAAGACAAGGTTTGAATAATCATGGGAACCACAATCATCATGTTGATAATTCCCATGTATACGCCATAGCGTTCTTTCGGAATACAGCCTACGACCATAATATAAGGAACGCCCATCATGCTGGCCCAAGCCACACCAAATCCAATCATGGGTGCAAACAGCAAGTACTTGTTTTCGATGTGAGGAAGGATGAAGAGCGAGATGGCGGCAAAAGCAAGGCAGGTCATGTGAACATACTTGGCACTCATTTTTCTGGTCAGCCAAACCAATCCGAAGGCAGACATGAAGGTTACGATATTATAGAACCCATTCACCAACCCGGTCCATCCAACCGCTTCTTCATACAATTTTGAATTGATCTGTGACGTGGTGTGCCATACTGATTTTGCGATGCTGTGGGAAACAAATTGAAAGTAAACAAACATAGCATACCATTGAAACAAATAGACAAGGGCCAGTTGCCATAAAGGTTTGGGCATGTCTTTTATGGCTGCTATGATTTCCCGGAATGGAGCAAGGACGCCCTTAGGATGCGCCCTCAATATTTTCAATTCATCTTCTGTTGGTGGAATTTCGGGGGTTGTTGAAACAGACCAAAGTACTGAACCGATTGAACAAATAGCGCCAACGAAGAATGAACCGAATACCCAGTAAGGAATCCCTGTCTGACCATCCAGCGTTATTGTTTGGCCTGTTATGGTGCGTTGAAAGAAATACAAGGATAGGTTCGCCAAAGTTATTCCGAGGCCGGTAAAAAAACTTTGAGTTAGGAAACCCAATGCCCGTTGCCCTGGCGATAATTTATCCGCAATGAACGCCCTATATGGTTCCATCGCGGTATTATTTGCAGCATCCAGAATCCAAAGTAATCCAACGGCCATCCATAAGGCACGACTGAAAGGAAAGAGAAATAAACTCAGACTGCAAAAAATAGCGCCAATAAGGAAGTAAGGCTTTCTTCTCCCCCATCTAGGGTGCCAGGTCTTGTCGCTTAATGCACCAATGATGGGTTGAATTAATAAGCCCGTCATTGGGCCTGCTAAATTCAATAGTGGAAGTTCTTCCGGCCTTGCGTGCAAGAAAGTGTATAGAGGGTTTATCGCAGTTTGCTGCAGTCCGAAGCTGTACTGAATTCCAAAGAACCCCACGTTCATATTAAATATCTGCCAAAATGAAAGCTGAGGTTTAGTAAATGGCATATTGAATTATCTTTGGCTTTAGAATAAATGGATTTTTTCCAGCGTGTTGATCCACTAGGTAAAATCCAGTTTTTGATACCGTTATTTCAATCAAAAAGCCGTTAAACTTAATGCTATTTTCTCGTGTCTTCAGTTCTCTTGAAATAAAAGTTAAATGAAGACAGCTTTTCTTTATGCCATTCTATTAACTGTTGGCATTGTTCTGGTAAGCCCTCATATCCAAGCTCAGGATCCATGGGATGTACCCTGGATCAATATAGGCGATTCTTCTTATATGGAACGATATAAAGAAGTCGTCGTGACAGGCAAACTGGTCGTAAAGGGTTCCGCCGAGCCTGTCGTGGGCGCTTCCATCTCAGCCGATTCATTTAAGTATTTTGATTACACGGACAATAAAGGTGACTACAAGCTTGAATTGCCTGCGGGACGATACCGCATCAAGGTGAGGCACCTTGGAATGAAGATTCTTTACTACAGGCTAAGAATATTATCAGACGGTCAGTTCAATTTTGAAATGGAGCCTGGTTTTACAGGATTGGAAGAGGTTGTGATCACTGCACGCAAAGTAGACAGCAACGTCAAAGAATCAACTGCCGGTTTGACCAAGCTTAACATTCAGGATATAAAAACCCTTCCCACCATGATGGGCGAAGTGGATATCATAAAGAGTCTCCAGCTCTTGCCGGGTGTAAGCAACGTAGGGGAAGGATCATCAGGCCTTAATGTTCGAGGTGGCAGGGCAGACCAGAACCTTACTCTGTTGAACGATGTTCCCGTCTTCAATGTATCGCACGCACTCGGGTTTATCTCCGCATTTAACCAGGATATCATCCAAAATTTTAGCTTGTACAAAGGCAATGTTCCGGCAAACCTGGGCGGGCGAGCCTCTTCCGTGCTGGAGATTAATACCCGAAAAGGAGACTTTGAAAAATGGAAATTCCAGGGCGGTGTAGGGCCAATCTCAAGTCGATTTACCGCAGAAGGACCTATCAATAAGAACAAAACATCTCTATTGATGGCAGGAAGAATATCTCATGCCAACTGGGTCCTTAATCGAGTCTCTGATCCAAATGTCAGAAATAGTTCTCTTTTTTTCTATGATGGATTTGCTGCATTAAGCCATCGCATCTCATCGAACAGTTCATTGGATCTAACGTATTATGGGAGTCAGGATTATTTTAAGTTCTCAAATCAATTCGGATATGAATGGAAAAGCAGCATCGTGAATGCTAAATGGCAAGGCCTGACCAATCGCAAAGCCTCTCCATCCGCGACCGCATCTTACGGAAGCTATAAGAGCACATTAATCGATCCATCGGGAATTGATGCCGCGGAACTAACCAACACGCTTCATTATGTTCAAATCAAGCCCACCATAAATTATTCACCGAATGAAAAGCACAATGCAGTGGCTGGCATTTCTGCCATCGCATATCTTCCCAAGCAAGAGGAGTTAAATCCCTACCAGGCGAACCCAGCCATTGTGCCAAAAAAAGTGGATAAGAACAGCGGGCTCGAGGCTTCAATCTTTGCGAATGATGACTATCAAATAAGCGAGAACCTCTCTGTTTCGCTGGGGCTTCGATATTCCCATTACATGCACATGGGGCCCGACACAGTCTATACCTATGCCTCTGATGTCCCAAAATCCACTAACACTATTATTGATACCTCCTACTATAAAAAGTTTGAATCCATCAAAAGTTTTGGTGGGTTCGAACCTCGGATTTCTGCACGAATAAATATCACACAGCACCAGTCTATTAAAGTAAGCTATAACAGGATGCGGCAATATATTCACCAGATCTCTACCACTACAGCGCCAACGCCTGTAGACTTATGGCAGGTGAGCAATGAGTATCTCCCTCCTCAGATTGCCGACAACTTTTCACTTGGCTACTTCCTGAATATTAAAGATAACCTTTGGGAAACCTCAGCCGAGGTCTTCTATAAAGATATGCAGAACCTGGTTGAGTATAAAAATTTTCCGGTGCTGTACCTTAATCATCATTTGGAGACCGAATTGCTTTCGGGCAAGGGACGAGCCTACGGTGGAGAATTATATATCAGGAGATTGAAAGGGTGGTGGACGGGTTGGATCTCCTATACTTATTCCCAAACGCAAGTTCAGGTTGCCTCTCAAAATAAATCAGAGTCCATCAATGCGGGTGAATGGTATCCTTCCAACTATAACAAACCACATATCCTTAATATGGTCGTCAACCGGAGGCTTAGCAAAGGTGGAGCGATTTCATTCATCCTCGCGTATAATTCAGGAAGACCTTTGACTGCCATTGAGTCAAGTTATATTGTGGGAGGGGCTGTGGTCCCCGTTTATTCCAATAGAAACCAATACACCATACCGGACTATATAAGGTTTGATTTTTCTTTCACCATTGGAAATGT
>JAYVRH010000423.1:0-5254 GCA_043776495.1 Cyclobacteriaceae bacterium | reverse complement strand
GAGTACTGGATGGGGTGACCACAAACCCTTCCCTCATGGCCAAGGAAGGAATTAAAGGGGCCGAAAATATAAGGGCCCACTACAAAGCCATCTGCGATATTGTCGACAACAATGTGAGCGCAGAAGTGATTTCCACTGATTTTGAAGGGATGCTCAAGGAAGGCCGGGAGCTTGCTAAAATCGACTCTAAAATCGTCGTCAAGGCGCCAATGATCAGGGACGGCGTGAAAGTAATTAAGAAATTTACCAGCGAGGGTATCCGCACCAACTGCACGCTGGTATTTTCTGCTGGCCAGGCAATCCTCGCCGCTAAAGCTGGAGCATCATACGTCTCTCCTTTTCTTGGGCGTCTGGATGACATCTCTCAAGATGGCATTGAGCTCATCGCACAAATGAGGTTGATCTATGACAACTATGGATTTGGCACAGAAATTCTGGCAGCCAGCATCCGTCATACAATCCATTTAATCAAGTGCGCTGAGATTGGCGCTGATGTGGCTACCTGCCCTTTGAAGGTGATTACTGATTTATTGAACCATCCGCTAACGGACTCAGGCTTGGCTAAGTTTCTTGCTGATCATAAAAAGGTAAACGGATAGGTGTTACACCTTAAAGGTGTAAGACACCTGACTTATGTTCTCATCTGACCCTGTCGTACGAGTAAAAGACGCAAGCATTTTTCAAGGCAATCAGGCTGTGCTCCACAGTCTGAACTTTGAAATCGAGAAGGGAGACTTTGTTTTTCTTGTCGGTCGCACAGGCTCTGGAAAATCTTCCTTATTAAAAACACTCTACGCTGACCTTCCCCTTCGTCTTGGAGACATTAGCATCGCTGGTTTCAACATCCGCGGAATCAAGAGTAAACAAGTACCTCAGCTGAGAAGAAAGATCGGCATCATCTTTCAGGACTTTCAACTTTTCCCTGACCGTAGCGTGGCCGAAAATTTAACCTTTGTGATGCGCGCCACGGGATGGAGAGATAGCATTAAAATGAAGAGCCGCCTTGTGGATGTGCTCATGCAGGTGGGCCTTGGATCCGTAGAAAGGAAAATGCCCCATCAATTGTCGGGCGGAGAGCAACAGCGTGTCGTGATCGCAAGGGCTCTGTTGAATGAGCCCCAAATTCTAATTGCGGACGAACCTACGGGCAATCTTGATCCTGAAGTTTCGTCCGGAATTATGAAAGTTTTTCAGCAGATCAACCGAAGTGGAACGGCGGTGCTCATGGGCACTCACAGCTACGGCCTCATTAGAAAATTTCCCAATCGAATTCTGAAATGTGAGGAAGGAAAGATCCTTGATTCCAACAAGGAGTTAATCGAGTTGAAAAGTGAGGAGGATTTTTAAGTTAAGTTGACAATCTGCCTGTCGGCAGTCAGGTTGACAAAAAGCAGTTAACAAAAACCTGAATCATGAACACAATTGTCTACCTAATAAGAATTGTTGTCAATTGCCGTTTTTCAATTGTCAACTCCTGAACATCCAATTTACAATAATCTAAATTGTTTGATTCTCTTAGATGGCTGCTGGCTCTAGCTTACCCTTCGATTCTTCCAATTTTTGAATTTCCTGATTCAATAAGTCAAGCCGAACCAGCATGTTGAGTACCAACGCATCTTTCACCTTCTCGGAGCGATGCTTCTTCATTTCTTCCTTCAGCATGCTATACATTGCCTCGAGCTTCTGAATATCCTGCGTGAAAGAGTCATCTGAAAAAGGTCCCACTTGCGAGATGAACGCAGCCTTCTCTGAAATCTCGTTTGCATAAAAAGATTCAATGTCAGAGAAATCCTGCTGCATGGCTTCCTGACTGGCAATGGGTATTGCCTCTTGTTTGCTAAAAAACAAGTAAGACGAGAGCCCCATCAACATCACTGCGGCAGCCCGCCAGAGGGACACCGAATTCCAAAGAGATATTGTCTTACCTCCGAAGCGTGATTCAAATATCCGCTTCCAGTTATTCTCACCAGGTGTTTTGTCATTGAACTGATCACGGTGGCTTGTGATAAATTCTTCAAGTTGATCTTTCATGGTTTACCTCCTTCCAGGATTTCCCGGAGCTTTTTTTTCGATCTGTTAAATTGCGACTTAGAAGTTGATTCGGAAATACCGAGTATTTCGGCAATTTCATTATGGTCATAGCCTTCCAGCAAATAGAGAGACAATACGGAACGGTATCCATCTGGCAGCATCTCTATTGCCTTTTTTACTTGTTCTACCGAAAACTTAAATTCTTCCTGTGTCTCCCGCTCTTCCGGAACATCAAAATCCTCATTTTCCGGAAAGCGCTCCGTCTTTCGACTCTTGAGCACATTGATCGCCTTGTTAACCACAATCCGCTTCAACCAGGATCCGAAGGTGGCATCACCTCGATAATGATTCAGGCTATGAAATGCATTGATGAATGCCTCCTGAAGCACATCTTCAGCCTCAGCCTCATCGTTAACAATCCTGTAACCAATGTTGTACATACTTCTTGAATAAAGCTTGTACAACTGATAATGCGCATCCCGATCACCCTGGCGGCATTTTTCAATGATTTCCTGGTGAATATGCACGGTTTCAGGCTCCAAGCCCATGGGTCTTAATTGCTAAAGACTCCTCACCATTTGAAAGGTTGCATCATTTTATTGCGGCCAAATTCTGCTTGGCAGGAAGAAAATCTGGTGCCGCTTTTAACGCTTCTTCGAAGAACTTCTTAGCATTCTCCTTATCAGCCTGATCTCTGTAGGCCATCCCTTTCAAATTGAGCAATGACACTTTCATGGCATATTCTTTAGGCTTATTCTGAACATCGTTAAAAACTACCTTGAGCGTATCGGTATCCGATTTGGATAGCAATATGTCAGCATTGGTGAGGCTTTCAGGGTAGCGTTTTAACTCGTACTGAAGGAAGGCCATCTTGTAAAGGGTCAAACTGTTATTGGTGATCAGAAACAGGGTTTCGTAGTTCTCTATGGCCTTATCATAAATACTGAGCCCTTCATAACTTGAACCAGACAATTCAAGCACGGGTGGGCTTTTTGGATTGCGTGCCAACAAGTCCCTGCATACCAGCACGCTGGATGCATATTTCTGATTTTCATAGTAGAAATAGGCAAGCGCATAAATAAGGGAATCGCTGCCAGGGTATTCAATGATCAAATCATACAAAGCATCCTTTGCTACATCAAGGTCATTCCATCTGGAAGCTACTGAGTATTTCTTACCAAAGTGATCTCCAATCAAATTGACAGGAGGCTGCTTTGTGGCAGCTTGCCCTTTCGCACCTTGCTGTGCACTGGCACCTTGCGGTTTGGCCGTCGGTGGTTTGGTGGCAGTGGAGGCAGGCTTCTGATTTTGAGCAGTCATTACCGATACACTCAGCAAGATTAAGATTTGGAGGATGATTACTTTTTTCATTTTTATGAGAGAGGTTTAAATTCAGTTTTTAGGATTCCTTTTTTCTGTGCGATCTCCTGAAGCAAAACAAGGGCTGCCTCACGGTCATTCTTGATTACTCCGTCCAGGATCGCATCCTTGATTTGTTCTTTGATCTCACCAATTATCGGGCCAGGCGGCAAGTTAAACATACGGATGATTTCATCACCTGTGACGGGGGGTTGAAAATTGCGGACATGGTCCTTTTTTTCTACCTCCACCATTTTCTCCTGCACCTTTTCAAAGTTGTTAAGATACTTCCTGACCTTGTCCACATTCTTGGAAGTGATGTCTGCGCGACAAAGCATCATCAACGCCTCCGCATCGTCGCCTGCCTCAAAAAGCAATCGGCGCACAGCAGAATCGGTCACATCATACGCCAATACAATGGGCCGCAGGTGAAGGCGGACCAGTTTCTGAACGAATATCATCTTTTCATTCAGAGGCAGTTTAAATCGCTTAAAAAGCCCTGGCACCATCCGCGCACCCTTGTCTTCATGTCCATGAAATGTCCATCCATGTCCGGCTTCAAAACGCTTCGTCAACGGCTTGGCAATGTCATGAAGGATGGCGGCCCAACGCAGCCACAGATCCTCCGACATTTTGGAAACGTTGTCAAGCACTTGCAAAGTGTGATAAAAATTATCCTTATGCGCACGGTTGTCAACATACTCTACGCCCTGGAGGGCCACCATCTCTGGAAAAAATTGCTTCAAAAGGCCGCTATGGAAAAGTAGTTTGAATCCATAAGAAGGAGTCGGGGATAGAATGATTTTATTCGTTTCAACAGTGATGCGTTCCATCGATACAATCTTCAAACGATCTCCGTGGTCGATGATCGACTTGAAAGTATCCGCTTCAATATCAAAACCAAGTTGAGCGGCAAAGCGGATGGCCCGCATCATGCGAAGTGGATCATCTGAAAAAGTGATGTTTGGATCAAGCGGCGTCCTGATCATTTTTTGTTTCAGATGCGCCACTCCATCAAACGGATCAATCAAATCACCATAGTTGTCTTCATTCAGGCTGATGGCAAGTGCATTGATGGTGAAGTCTCTCCTTTTTTGATCCTCTTCAAGGGTGCCGTTTTCGACCATGGGTTTCCGCGAATCGTGACGATAGGACTCTTTACGGGCTCCTACAAACTCAAGTTGATAGTCGTCAAAGCGAATCATGGCGGTGCCAAAGTTTTTGAAAACGGTGACCGGCATATTGCCCAACTTCTCTCCTACTTTTTCCGCCCACCGTATTCCACTGCCAACACAAACAAAGTCAATATCCTTATTGGGGCGCTTTAAAATCAAATCCCTAACGAAGCCACCCACTACATAAGCATCCAGCCCATCTTCCCGAGCAGCCTCAGAAACTACCTTAAACACGCCATTTAATGCCAAATCACCCGAAAAATTCATTCCACGCTTAATTTCCGCAAAGGTAAAGGTTTATTCTCAAGGTATATCGGGTGGAGATTCCTTGTTCAGAGAACGACCCTCTTAGAAACCAACTGAGCACTCAATAACATAATCCGGCCCATTCAGGACCTTTCTGCTTAGACTTACAACGCATCCTCAAAATAACCCGGCCTGTAGCCATTCTTTTTCAAAAGTCTGAAATGGGAAGTCATTATACCCCAAAGCGTATAGTTATTATAAGGTAATCGAATCTCACCGGCAATCTTCCTGATTTGTTCTGTGATCAAAGGTATCATGTTGTGGTTTACGTTGGGGAAGAGGTGATGTGCTATATGATGATTCAATCCACCCATGATAAAGTTCAGTATGGCACTATTGGTTCCAAAGTCATTCGTAACCATGAGCTGATGAATCGCCCATGA
>JAYVRH010000422.1:0-1652 GCA_043776495.1 Cyclobacteriaceae bacterium | reverse complement strand
ACACTTTGCAGACAAACTTGGAGCCCAGATCTTTTCTTCCTGCACTTAATCCATAGATCCCTTCCATACTTTTGATGGTTGCTCCACCTGTGAAAGGGAGTGTTGTTGTATTGACAAGATTGGAATCGTTACTAATAGGAGGCATGGTAATGTCACTTTTTGAGCATCCAATAAAAATCAACAGCACACCAATAAAAAACAAAGTATTGACCTTCATGCTTTCTGCATTAGAAATTTAAACCAAATTGAAATTCCGGCATAAAGTACCGGTAGCTATTCACCGGAAGCGCCGGCCAGGCTATAATGTGATACCTCAAATAGTTCATTTTGAAACCAAGAGACATGACTTTTTTTCTTGTCAGGCGCTGCTCAAAACTGGCCAGCAGACTATATCCATTCGTAAACGGGTCTTTCGCAGATATTGTGTTACCTCCCTCCGTAAAATTGATCGATCTGGTAAGATATAAATCTCCTCTTACGGTAACCGCCGTTTTTCCAAAACTATGACCCACCGTGACGGAAGGCTGGTGTTCCCACCCGGTCAAAACACTTTCGAATCCAAATTGCCCCAGAAATCCATAATTGAAAGCAACCTGATAGCCAACACCAAAATGATTATTGCCCTTGGTGTAATTCCAAAAAGGTCCTGCATTGATGCGATTGGAAATGATCAAAGTAGAAATGCCTCCCTGCAAATTAAATCCCTTTGGCAATGTGTACTTTCCAGTATAGTTAAACATAGGGGTCAGCACTGCATCGAGGGTCCAATCTTTGGGTGGCACAACATACAACACGTAGATAGCATGCGAATACTTTCCTTTGGGAAGTGGTTGGGGCAATAGGAAACTCCCAGTTTTTATATCATATCCGGATTTGATAGATGTAGTATCATTCTTTTGTGCGTATTGGATCAGAGGCATACAAAGGAAAGCCAGCGCAAGGATGATTCCCGAACTGATAAGTTTAGAATTTCGATTCATGCCTTCAATATTAGAACAATCAATGATAAGGGAAGCCAAAATTAATCCAAATGTTTTACAAAACACTTAGTAGTCCCGATAGGAATCCGTGGTTACTGATCTTAATAGAGGCTTGGCTATTATTGATCATACACCATTGAAAAGAAAATGGTGAAGACTCCTAATGACGTAGGAGTAAAACATTTAGTAGTCCGGAGCAGACGAATATCGAACTTTTTTGCGGAAGATTTAATTGGATTCGGGGATTTGAGCGGTTCGATAAATCTGAGGCAGTATCGATAAGCAAATGATTTTTTAATCAGGACCAAGATGACGGAAGGCCTGAAGCTGCCGAAGGCAATCAGGCTAAGCTGTAAGCTCCCCATTTTTGGGACAATTCTAAATTAGAAAATTTCATCAAGTTGTTGGTATCGGCTGTGGGTTTGAGGAAACCTGGTTTCGATGTTTTCCATAAATTCACGGCCAGCATGTCCCAGAAGTCAAGCGCAATGAAATAAGAATTTTTAAAGGTTTATCCACGTTGTCTCCTCAATAAGATATTTGGATGTTTTGATGGCAAGCTGTAACTTATTCGACCAACACACATTTTATGAACCGACTCCTGATCATACTATTCCTGACCAGCTCAAATGCGATCGGGCAAATCACAATTGAAGCAGCACAAGACAGCCT
>JAYVRH010000421.1:0-5258 GCA_043776495.1 Cyclobacteriaceae bacterium | reverse complement strand
GATCACCTTTCACTCTATAAATTCTTCAAGATTTTCACATATAACATCCAGGAGGATGAAATCATGGACCGTGCCAACGGGGTGGCTTATAATTTTATTTTGGCCATTTTTCCCGCAATCATTTTTCTGTTTACGCTCATCCCATACGTTTCTCATTATTTTCCTGAGGTGAATAAGGATGGTATCATGCTTTTCCTCAGTGACTATATGCCAGCCAGCATGTACGAGGCTGCCTCTTCCACTGTATTAGATATCTTAAGTAAGCAGAGGGGTGGACTGCTCACTTTCGGTTTTGTGCTTGCTTACTATCTATCGACAAACGGCATGATGGCCCTGATGAGGGCATTCAACTCGTGCTACAAGACCATTGAAGACAGGGGCTTCCTACGCATGCGCCTCACGGCAAGCGGACTTACGCTTTTGTTGACAGTCGTGCTGATTTCTGCCGTGGCCTTGCTGATTGTAGGGGAATTTGTGATCAACCATGTAACAAATCAGCTATCAGACCTGAGTCATCTGAAACTGGATGTACTTTCATTGTACGGACTACTCTTCCTCCGCTTCGTGGTCATCTTCATTGTATTCTTTTTTGCCGTTTCGTTTATTTATTATTTCGGCCCGACGGTCCACTATAACTGGAAATTTTTTTCCATCGGCTCGTTCATTGCCACCCTTGCCTGCCTTGCCATTTCGTATGGCTTTTCATTTTACATCACCAACTTCGCCAGTTACAACAAGGTTTATGGTTCCATTGGTATGCTCATTGCGCTCATGGTGTGGATACAATTGCTGACCGTGGTCTTGTTGTTTGGCTATGAGATCAACGCCAGCCTTCACTACGGCCAGAAAGTCGCGGCCATTGAGCAACATCAGCGGGTGAAGAAGAAAAGTACAAAAGTAGAGGTTTGAAACCGAATTTTTAGAGAGCTCATTCCGGATCATCTTATTAAAGACGATGGGTAATGAAAAGATTTCGTGTCTGATTTTGTTTGTGCTTGTTTGTTGTTTGATTTAATGTTTTTTCAACGGTGAATGATTTGATGGGATTTGGTGGGTCTTAAATGCTAATCTGAAATTTTACCCACCTTCTGAGTACTTAACCTGAAATTTTACCCACAAATAGGTCACTTAATGTGAAATTTTACCCAAATTGCATTCAAAATCACAGACTTAATGGGAAAAATTCCCCAGACGAGAACTTCATCGCCTTCGCATACGCTTCGGCAGAGCGAGGCAGGACTGGAAGAAATCATATTCGCTTCTTCAGAAAAGAGCGAGTCCAGGAGAATTACTGCCCTCCTGAAAGAAAAGCAAATTCGGAAAATTGCACCGAGGATATACACTTCGAATCTGAAAGAGTCTCCAGCCGCTATTATCAAAAGAAATTGGTATCGAATCCTGGCCAGGCTCTTCCCTGATGCGATACTAAGCCATCGGAGCGCACTGGAATTCAAGCCAACGTCCAAAGGCTTTGTTTTTCTCACGCGGTCGTATCCATCGAAGGCCCGGATGCCTGGCCTGACCGTTCAATTTTTGAAAGGCCCAGCCGTGATCGAAGGCGATAATCTCTTTTTTGAAAATCTCTACGCTTCACAAGAGGCCAGGGCATTCCTGGAAAACCTGCAGGAGACGAGGATGGGAAGCCAGGAGTCAAAATGCCTGCCGATTCACGACCTGGAGGAAAGACTCGAGACGATTGCAAGAGCGAGAGGCGAACAAGGACTGAATTCATTGCGTGATAAAGCGAGAAAAATTTCTGCTGCATTAGGGATGAAGGAGGAATTCAAAAAGCTCAATCTTTTGATCAGCGATCTTTTGGCTACCGGTAAATCAAAGAGGCTGACATCTCCAGTGGCCATCGCGCGCTCCTTGGGGGAACCCTTTGACCCGACACGTATCAAATTATTTGAAGGCCTTTATGAGGAGTTGGCCGGAAAGGTATTTCCGGAACACAAAGCACTGGGACCAGTTAAAGCTTATAAAACCTTCGCCTTCTTTGAAGGCTACTTTTCAAACTACATTGAGGGAACTGAATTTACCGTCGATGAAGCAAAAGAGATCGTACTGACGGACACACCCATGCCCGCCAGAGACGAAGACTCGCATGACATACTGGGAACCTACCGGATTGTATCCGACAAAAAAGAAATGTCGATTTGTCCGGTAACCGCCGATGGGCTTCTGGCAATCCTGCGCCGACGGCATGCCATCCTTCTTGAAGCACGCAAATCGCAGAAGCCCGGCGAGTTCAAAGACAAAAACAACAGAGCCGGGAACACGGAATTTGTAGACTGGAGTCTTGTGAATGGCACACTGAAAAAAGGTTTTGATTGGTACACACTTCTTAAAGACCCGTTCGCGAAAGCGGTGTACATGATGTTCCTCGTCAGCGAGGTTCATCCTTTTCTCGATGGAAATGGTCGTATCGCACGGGTAATGATGAATGCTGAACTCTCTTCAAAGGGGCTGGTCAAGATCATGATCCCGACGGTTTATAGAGAAGATTATATGGGGGCGTTGAGAAAACTCACCCGGCAACAAATTGCAGACCCTTACATCCGAATGTTATTGAGAGCCTATGAATTCAGCGGTAAACTTAACCAGCAAAGCATAGATGAGATGGAGAAATATCTAATAGCCTGCGATGCATTTAAGGAGCCTAAGGAAGGGAAGTTGAGATTTTAGGCCTAGTTAAGCCGTTCTTCCAGCTGGTCCTTCCAGGTAATGAATCCTTTGCGAGGTTCAGCGTAATCGTGGATGATCCTGCTAAAATTCTGAGGATTGGTTTCAGTGAATGCCTGCCTTCCCTTATTCCGAACGAATCCAAGATCTTTGTCAATCAAGGCAAGTTTTTCTTTAAGAGCCTCCTTGTTCTTTTCGACATGCCAAATGAATGTGGCTTCCTCCGTATCCAGGGTTTCCCAAATAATATGGAATTGTCTCTCGCCGCTTAGAAGAAAAACGAAAGAGAACGGCATTAACACAAATCGCAATTTCAGAAAGGACTTGTTATGTTTTTCGGCGAGATACTGGAGTTGATGAAAGTGCTTGCTATCCTTTTGTTTAAGAAATTCTGCCATTAATTCGTCTTCGCTATTATAAAGGGCGTCTTTATTATCGGATTGTAATTCGTCTATCTTCAGAAGATTTGGATCACCGGCTACTGGCGCTCTGCCAAAAATATTCTTAGTAACAAAGGTGAATTTCACACTATCAACAATTTCGCGGTTAATCTTATCCAGATCGCGGGAAAATGCCACTTGGGTCAATGGTTCCGAATTCTTGAATCTGGCAACTATATTAATCCTGACATTCTTGCTCTTGATGATTTTAGCAAAGTAGGGTTTCAATACTTCAAACTCCGGACGTATCGCCGAATTCTCAACTTCAACTTCAAGCTCAACCTTCATCTTCTCAATCGTATACTTAAAAGCAATTGCTCCGTATCTGAACTCAGTTTGATCAAGCGGAATTTTAATAGTCTCCTCAACATCAACCATATTTTCGGTCCCTACAGGATGGTCAAATAAGGTACCTTCATTGTAAAATTTGCGGTAGTATAAATTTCGCTTCTGAAAGAGTCTTTCAAGGTAGCCTATGCGATGATCCCGATAGTCGTAAATGATGGGAGGCAACCCTGATCGCTGGACCCTTCCAATATATTGAACCAGTTTACCTTCGAATGAAAAAGGATAGGCAAGGAATACGCAAGTGATTTGAGCCAGATCGCTTCCTTCTCCGAAATATTGACCCATTGTGATTAGCACCTGGAAATGATCTTCCCTTAAAAGCTTCCACTTAGTGCTTCTCATCGATTCGGAGTCGTCGCCACTTAACGCTATGGTTTCGTAAGATTGTTTCAACAACTGATTGAGCGTATCAATATGATCCTTTCTCTCAGTAATGATCACCGATTTTCTACCATTCTTAATTTCACTGACAACGTCATCGAGTATAAGTCTATTCCTGGTTGTGTCATGAACAAGGTTCTTTGACAGCGTTTCCAGTTTGTCAGTCTTGACATTAAAAGGTATAAACAGGTTCGTGTTCCTCACTATAATTCGGGCTCGAGGTTGGTTCTCAATATCCTGTTGCTTGATCTCAGCAATAGATTCACCCAAATGAATAAAAATTAGTTTTCCGTCATTATACTTCCGGAATGGTGTTGCAGTAAGGCCGTAGAGGTAAAATGAATGGAGTCTGCTGATAGTATTCCGGTAAGTTTGGGCTGGCACATGATGGCACTCATCGACCAGGACGGTCCCGAATGCCCTCTCTACTTTAGCAAAGTCAGAACTCAGCACAATTTTATTCAGGGTCTGAATAGTCGCGATTGTAATTTGCTTGCCTATCCGAATCTTACCGCCAGCAATCACTCCGATTTCCTTCTTTGGAATTCCAAGAAAGGATTCGATTCTTTCCGCCCATTGATCGGCCAATTGCTTGCGATGAACAATAATAAGAGCAGGTTGCTTTTTCTCAGCAATAATGTAAAGTCCAATTACTGTTTTACCAGAGCCAGGAGGTGATATGATAACTCCAAAATCCTTCTTGGAACAGGAGCCAACGACAATTTGTTGATGACCTCTTAATTGAATGCTTGCTGAAAATGATATAGCCGGATTCTTTATCCGATCATCAATAAAATCATATTCAATGTTTTGTTCCTTACAAAACCTTAACAGCCTTCCGATGGTTTCTCTTGGGATGATGACTTGACCATTCTTTTCTTCAACGAACCGGAAATTCCTTTCAAGGCCCCAGGTATTTTTACCGAGCTTCTTTTTTATCAGGAACTCGGTATTGGCGAAATTCAACTCCTCCTTCAAGAAATTGATTAAGGGCAAGGTTATGCCAGATCGATTTAAAAATATCTTATTACTAAGCCGGATGGCAAGCTTACCGGAAGTGGTAACTGACTCATTATTATTGCTGCCGCCGAAAAAATCTTCCTTGTTGATGGTCAAGTAAACTTTATCTAACGTTTCGGTGCTTGTCCGTTGTATTTCATTAAGAAACTCCCATTGGTCATCAAAAGGTTGAAGAGTCCCGGGATCGATGAAGCAACTATTTCCTTTCTCAACAGCTGGCTTGTGCAACGGCAAAGCAATAAGATTTCCAAGACCTTTGCCGGACAAGTAGTCCTGGTTAGGAAACAATCTGTCAAAGCTTGAATCTTTTTCAAAAACAGAGAAGGCACCGCTCTGCTCAAGTAATGCCGTGAGTATTTTTCGGCTCTTATACGCTGGATAAGGTCT
>JAYVRH010000420.1:0-5271 GCA_043776495.1 Cyclobacteriaceae bacterium | reverse complement strand
GGCAAAGGTTGCGATTGATAAAGCTACTGCAGTGAAACAAAGTGATTCCGAGATTGTGGCCCTCGATGGTTTTATAAACATGATTCGGGTCACGGTGGACCCGGCATCCCGCGGTCAGAAGTACTCGGGCATGGCAATGCAGTCGTTTGATCAAGCAATTTCTTTAAACCCGGAAAACCCCAGGGCATTGGCCCTCATGGCCCAGATGCAATTTGGCACAGCCCGCTTTTTCAAGAGTTCGATGGCTGAGGCTTGCGCGACAACCACCAAGGCCATTGTGAAATTCAGCACCTATAAATCGGAAAACGCACTGGCACCTTCATGGGGTAAGGCGATGGCGGAGGGACTTTTGAAGCAATGCCAGTGATAAAATGGCTATTGGCTATTGGCCTTTGGTTATTTGCTTTTGGCAATTATCACTTGACTCAAGGGGAGCTCCAGCCAAAGGCAAATGGCCAAAGGCTAAAGGCAAGATCAATCCGCATCGATGAGTACACTGAATAACATCATTATCTTTACGAACCATGGAAGCGATCACAAAACCACAAGAGTACCTCCGGGTGATCCTGTTTTCATTCGTTGGCTCTTTTTGTCTTACCTATTTTACATGCGTCAATTGCAGGGTCAATTTCACGCACTATGCAATCGTAACTCTTTTTTCTTTTGGCCTCTGGGTTTCACTTTGGATTGGAAACGATGCCCTTACCCATTTTCTTAACAGAAAAATTTCCTGGGTAGAGTTTCCGGTGAAGAGATTGGTCATTGGCCTAATCACAACGGTTGCCTACACCGTACTGACGGTTCTAGCCATTATTTTGTTGTGGGAGGAGGTAATGAATTTCAATATTGGTGATTACTTCATGCCCATCGCTTTTGCGCTGGTCATTACATTTCTGATCTCCTTATTCATGCATGGTCGGGAGTTTTTACTGCGATGGAGAGAATCAATCGTCCATGCAGCTGGATTGGAAAAGGAAAGTGCGTTGTCGCAATATGAGAGTCTGAAGAACCAGGTTAATCCTCATTTTCTTTTTAACAGCCTGAATGCACTCACGCACCTGGTCTATGAAGATCAGGACAAGGCTGCCAAGTTTATCAAACAGCTTTCGGAAGTTTACCGTTATGTTTTGGATTCACGCGATAAGGAGGTGGTCTCGCTGGAAGAAGAATTGAAATTTCTTGAGGCTTATCTTTTCTTACAACAAATTCGATTTGGTGATAAGTTGAGAGTGAATGTAAACTTGAATGGTGCCACGTCATCCGTGGCACCGTTGGCGTTGCAGATGCTCATTGAGAATGCCATCAAACATAATGTTATTTCGGAGGAGGAGCCTTTATACATTAGACTTTATACTGAAAGATCATTTCTTGTGGTGGAGAATGACTTACATAAAAAGAACATCCTTCCAGACTCTTCCGCTGGCCTTGGCCTTCAAAACATAAAGCGGCGGTATGAATTTTTAAGCAAGGAGAAAGTTGTGGTTGACGAAGGGAATGGAAAATTTGTTGTCAAATTGCCGATGCTGGAAATGATCCCATGAAAATACTGATCATTGAAGACGAACCGCAGGCTGCAGAACGGCTTCATCAATTGATTCTGCAGATTGAACCCACTGCAGTAATCATGGCGAAGCTTGATTCGGTAAAGCGGTCCGTAGAATGGCTTAAAGCCAATGCTGGACCTGATTTAGTTTTCATGGATATCCAGCTTGCAGATGGACTCAGTTTCGAGATATTCGACAAGATTGAAATAAAATCTCCGATTATATTTACTACAGCCTACAATGAGTATGCATTGAAGGCTTTTAAGGTTAATAGCATCGATTACATTCTGAAACCTGTAGACAAAGAAGAGCTCACATCAGCATTCCGGAAATATAAGACCTTGCTGGGCAACAGCATACCAGCCGACAAAATGATGGAAAGCATCGGGTATGCTGTGCAAATGCTTTCCAGGAAGTATAAAGAGAGGTTTGTCATCAAAGTAGGAGAACACCTGAAATCATTCGAAGTATCTGACATCCTGTTCTTTTATAGTCAGGAGAAAACCACCTTTGCCCAGACCCGTGAAGGTCGTAAGTACATTTTGGATTTTACCCTTGAGCAACTGGAGGGGTTAATGGACCCTAAGCTATTTTTCAGGATTAACCGAAAATATTTTGTTTCTGTCCAGTCCATACAGGATATGATCAGCCATACCAACAGCCGGCTTAAACTTGTGCTGAAAACCGCAGATGACCATGACATTATTGTGGCACGTGAGCGCGTACAGGAGTTCAAGGAGTGGTTGGATCATTAATGTAATTGGGAGCATTGACTGCTTTGGGTGTTTGCGCGGTTTTTTGATGTCTCATCAAAAATACCGCGATCTACAGACACAATTCAACGTGCTAACGATAGAGTCCTCAATTTGTTCATAGAAATCGATCATGCATTTCATAGGTAAACCTGAGGATCGCGGCACCCGAGACTGGGCCACGAAGACATCCAACCTTTTAATAAGGATTTTATAAAGTTCATAAAATTTGAAATTGAATTGCTATTTTTGAATCAGCCATACCATCATGAATTGCATAAACTGCGGCACAGAGGTCATCGCTAAATTTTGCCCAAACTGTGGCCAGCCTTCGCCACCAAGGAAGATCACCCTGGGAGGTATGTACCATGACTTTCAGGCAAGAATTTACGGGTTCGATGGAATGTTTCCTCGAACTCTGAAAGCGCTCACCATTCGTCCCGGAAAAGCTTCACATTCTTTTATCGAGGGTAATCGCGTTCAATACTATGGTCCTGTAGGCTATTTCTTTTTGATGATTACCGTTCTTTTATTATTAATAAGTCTCCTCGATGTGGAACTCACGGAGTTTCTGAAAGAGTCCGGAAAATCGAGTTGGGCGCCACAACCCAAAGTTGGGAGCGGAGCGGAGAAATTCAGCATGCTGGTTCGGCAGTTTGTTTCAGATAACTTGAAGCTAATATCGTTTATCCAAATACCGATGCAAGCATTTGTCGTCCGCTATATATTTTTCAGGAGAAGTAAATTAAGTTTTTTGGAGCACACGGTACTACCTTTTTATATCCAGGGTCATCTTTATTGGGTGGGTATACTAAGTGTAATTTACTTTAAGCTGACCGGTAGCTTTATCGTGAATTGGCTAACCACGGCGATCGGGCCACTCTATTTCAGTTATGCATATGCAGATTTCTTTGATCACCAATCTAAAGTAAAGGTGTTTATTAAAGGATTAGCCAGCTACCTTTTTGCACTGATTTTATTTGTTGTAATCGTGGCAATTACTGTGGGAATTGTTGTTTGGCTTTATCCTGATTTACTTGACATGCTCCGACCTTCAAACAATCTCTAAAGAGGCGAGCTTTTCAGTATCATAATTATTATTTTGATTCTCTGAATTGCATATTTTTAATAAATAAGATGAATGTGTCGTTTGGGCGACACACCCAATGGCGATGAGAATCGTTTCTTCATGAATATGAAAATAAGAACTATAATTTATTGGGCCGCGCGCCTCATTGCAGCAGTAATCATGTTGCAAACTTTGTATTTTAAATTCAAAGGGGAGCCGGAGTCGATATACATATTCACCACAGTGGGGGTGGAACCCTGGGGCAGAATTGGAATTGGGGTGATGGAGTTGATAGCCTCCGCGCTCATCCTTGCCCCGGCCACAGCCTGGCTCGGTGCCGGGTTGGCTTTGGGCCTGATGGTCGGCGCCATCGGTATGCACTTAACCTTATTGGGTATTGAGGTTCAGGGAGATGGAGGATATTTATTTTTCCTTGCTTTGAGCGTTGCGATCTGCTCGATCTCTGTGCTCTGGTATGATAAAGTAAAAATACAGGACTTCGTCAGAAGGTTCCGGTAATTGCAGCGCGATTACTTTTTTGTCAACAATGAAGTGATTTTTTCAACGTCACTTTGATATTCAGGTGAATCTTTGAGGATCCCCTTTAAACTTTCTATCAGATAGTTAGGAACTGGTTGATGGCCCTTGACCTTGTTGCTCATGTCATTCAGAATATCAATGGCATCTTTTTGCGTCGCGAGTTGACTTGCTTCCAGTTTGCTCTTAAGTTCTCCCAGGGCAACCAAGGCAGGGTCCGAAGGATCAACACTCAGACGTGTCTCAACGAAGGTTTCCCTTGTTTGACTTTCAATGCAGTCGTTATATAATGTAATAATCCGATCAATATCCTTTTTGACCAGATTCTCTTTTTCCATTTTTTCCTCCAGGCTTTTGCAATCATCCAGAAATCGGATCATCAATTTCCTGAAGCCAAGGTTGGGTTCTTCCAGTACATTTCCATCCCTCTTGACAAGATATTGAACGTCGTAACCATAACTATTACCGTATTGATTGGAGCGTCTGCCTTTGTACAAACTGAGATGTCCATGCGTAATGAGTTTCATCATCCGATACCCATGTTCCGTGCGGATCGGATGATACATTTCTCCCTTCATCAACACAGCCTTTAACTGGATCGCTGTAAAATTATTCTTCTTTTTATCTTTCACCAGCTCAACCCGGTCGATAATATCATAATCTAATATGACTGCAGTTCCTTTGAGAGTATCATTTTTAGCGGTCACCACGTAATCCTGTGCTTGAACTAACCAGGAGCATAAGAACAGAATAATCAAAAGTGTGTTTTTCATTCGATCAAATTTACTAATATAAATGTCAGTTTTTTGTTTCTTTGAAATGGATCCGATGATATTGATTCCACTTTATGGGACGCGTTTCAGATGCAATAACGAGTTTAACATTTGTTGAAAACAGTTTATTAAAAACAGTTTATTGGATTTTTTTCAAGAAAGGTCGTAATTGAAACTAAATTTGCAATATGATAGCCTACAACCCTAAGTCCTGGTTTTCTCTACTCAGCCACTCCTACAGCCGTCATGTGATGCGCACCCTGCGTCCTGCTCTGTTATTTATGGCCGCATTTACTACCGTAACCTGTTACCTGATCCTCGACGTATTCAGACTTCATGAGAAGGATTTTCACAGCACCATTGGGATGCATTCACTACTCGGGATTGTCCTTGGCTTATTTCTTGTGTTCCGGACCAACTCCGCATACGATCGTTGGTGGGAAGGCAGAAAACTTTGGGGCAGCCTTGTGAACAACACCCGAAATCTCTCAGCCAAGCTCAACGCGTTCTTACCAAAAGATGACCTTGAAAATCGAAATTTCTGTGCCGCTATGATCTCTAACTTTGTGGCAGGGGTAAGAGAACAGGTTAGGCAA
>JAYVRH010000419.1:0-5276 GCA_043776495.1 Cyclobacteriaceae bacterium | reverse complement strand
ATGGGTAGTGGAGTGATCCATCGATTGAGTGCCATCACTAGTAAGGAGAAAAACACGAGTAGAAAATAGGTAAACACTTTCGTTTTGCGAATGCCATAAACAATAGGAAGGGTCCTGCAGCCAAATGTATTGTCACCTTTAAGGTCTTCCATGTCCTTGATGATCTCCCGTACCAGCGTGATGAAAAATGCAAAGAGTGCATAGAGACATGCCAGAGTCGACCAGGGAGGATATAACAGGTTAACAATAAGAATGGAAAGACCGGTAAGCAATGCTACTATAAAATTGCCAATAAGGGGAAGTCGCTTGAGCGCGTTGGAGTAAAGCCAGAGCAAAAATGCAGAGCTTAAGTTGACTACTCCAATTTTCCAGCTTAACAAAAAGCCAATGCCCACTCCCGTGAGGGAAAGTAACGTATGAAAAAGTAAAGCATATCGGCGGGTAATAGTTTTGCCGATGACTACACGATCTGGTTTGTTAATCAAATCAATTTTCACGTCATAATAATCATTGATGATATATCCAGCTGCTGCAATCAGTACGGTGGACATCCCAAGTAACAAGAGTCTGGCATCGTAAAAGTTGTCTGGCGAAAAAAGAAAAATCGCAGTGCAATACTGAGCCAATCCGATGATGAGAAGGTTCCAGAAGCGCGTGAGCAGTAAAAGAGATCTTAGTACCGACATACGATGCAAAAGTACACAAGGCATCCGAGGCAAGCGAAATTATGACCTCAGCGGATTACAGGGACGGAAAATCCTTCGCAAACAATCGCCTTACTTCTCAAAGAAACAAACAGACCCTCCGACCCAGGTCTTGTCTTTGTTATACTTTACCCCGATCATCTCACCCCGGCTGAGTCGCGCCAGGTTGGTGACAAGCTGAGGGCGCAATTGGCCATCTTCCCAGAGAAATAACAACCGTATCTCCACTTTCACCAATCCATCTGGCGCCTGGACTACTGGTTTGTATTGCACTTTGCGCTGCAGCATAAATTCGTCACGATGACTTTCCGCAATGGCATTTAGGTCATCCGGGGTGACATTAAAAATGACGCCGCTGCCGGAGAATGAAAAAAGTGGTTTGAGCACATAATTCTCAAGGTCAGCTGGAAAGGTTTTGTATTCTGACAAATATTTACACTCCGGGATATATTTACTCTTAATCAATGGCATGGTGTACTTGCTGATGCGATAAAACCAATTCGGATGACCGGCCCATTCTACGTCCACGTCTTCGGTGAGGTTATATGCAAGCTGAAGGTCCTTGCGTTTCTCAAGTTCATCGAAGATCACACGATTGTAAATACGTTCGATCTTAATGCGCTTCCCGCCATTGCGATAAAAAAGTTTTCTGCCTTCACGTTCCACGTCTCCGATGTGTACCGGTTCGATGCCCGTCAAATCTTTTGTTACTAAAAAATCAATCGCTGTATTTTGTTTAAGCGGATCGATCTCCAGCAATATAACTTCTTCGGGATCATGCCCATTCAATAAAATCTCTTTAAGTTTCTTACGATAGGATTCAGATGAAAGTCCAAAGTGACTTTGCCAATCGGTGGGTATTGTAAAGTGCTGGCGATATTTTTGAGAAAGCACATCCTGCCAGCCAAAGAGCGAGGGGAATCCCTGCATTTCAATCAACCGCGGTTCCAATTCGCCACCTTCTTCCACCACGGCGAAATCAAGGGCAAGAAATAGGGTGTGTTTCGTCTCATTGGGGACCCGGAGGTGCGGCGGAATGGCGGCATCGGTCAATTTCTTCAAATCATCGCTTACCAAAAAATCGATGATCTCTGCGGATGACTTAATCAATTTGTCCTTAAAGTCACGGCCTACAAAAACCGGCGTTTCAGCAACCCGAAACGTGATTTTATGGTTATGAAGCCCATCCAGGTCAGCCAGAAAAGCCTTGTACTTGCTGTCGAAATAGTTCCCATTATAGGCAGATCGCACCCCGGCAATCATCGTGATGCGGGGTTCATTTTGGATTGCAGGGATGTTCGCAAAAAGCCTGGGATAATGGTCTTATAAGTAAGTTTGATCTTATCAGGTTCGTTGAGAAACAACATCATCTCATAATATTTCTTTTCGCCATGCCTCTCGATCACTGCTTTCTTTTTGGCTTCCTGCATAAGATGATGGTACATACCTTCAGAATCGGCCTCAGGATGAAATTGTGTGCCGATAAATGATTCGTCAAAGCGAATCGCCATCACCGCTCGTTCCAGCCCCACATGAGGTCTGTCTTTTTCTATGCAAATGATATGTCCACCACCCGACCAGATTTTTTCTTCACGTGGACTCAGGATTTGATAGTCACGGGAATCTACTGAGTAAAATGGGTCGGGCAGGTGTTTGAAAAGATGTTCTCTCCTGCCATCTTTTGTTTTGTCCACCTTCATGACCCCAAAGGCTGTGCTCTTTCTCTTCTTTACAATCGCATAATGATAATGCCTGCAAAAAATCTGAAAGGAATGGCAAATTAGAAAGACATGCTTTTTTTCGGAGTGGCTTTGTGAATTGTGATGACGAATGTTGTCCATCAATCCAAAATAGTTCTTCTCCCAATCCGATCCTTCGCTGGCCAGCGGGCTGCCGGGGCCACCAGAAGAAATGTACGCGTCAAACCCAAGGTCGGCTATTTCCTTTTTCAGCCGCACATCAAAGACTTGGTACGTAAGATCGAGTTGATGATCGTTTTTAAAGTGCTCTAAAAGCTGACGAATACACCGCATGCCCTCGTTGGCCTCTCCTTCATAAAGATCTAGTACGGCGATTCTGATTGGATCCATGGGATTGAGCTAATTAGACTCTTCTAAACTCCGACCAGTGTTTGCTCGGTGATGTAGTCCACCACCTTTTGCAAGCTTTGGGTTTTTTCAAATACAGCCAGTTGGCGGTCTGCTCCAGTTCCTTGCTCCAATATCTTATGCACCGAACTGATGGCCTTGCGACTGCCAAGATCATCGACTACATCATCAATGAATTCGAGCAACTCGTGAATCAGTAAACGTGTGTCGACCTCCGCCTGTTTCCCAAAATCAATAAGCTTGCCATCGATACCATACCTTGAGGCCCGCCATTTGTTTTCATTGAGCAGCGCCCGGTTATAGACAATGAAGCTCATATTCTGTTGCCGGAGCTTGTACAACTTTACCACCAATGCCTGAAACACGGCTGTGATCGCGATGGTCTCTTCAATGAGCATCGGAACGTCACAGACCCGGAACTCGATGGTGTCAAAAAACGGATGCACACGCACATCCCACCAGATTTTCTTTGCATTGTCAATGCAATTGGTGCGGATTAGCAGGTTCACATAGTTTTTGAAATCATCCCAGTCATTGAAATAGTCGGGTAAGCCGGTACGCGGAAATTTGTCAAAAACTTTTGTTCGAAAGGATTTAAAGCCGGTGTTGCGGCCCTCCCAAAAAGGTGAATTGGTAGAGAGCGCATAAATGTGGGGTAGAAAATACCTCACCGTATTCATGATGTGAATGGCCATATTCTTATCGGCGATTCCAACATGAACATGCAAGCCAAAAATAAGATTGGATCGCGCCGCTTCCTGCATTTCATTGACGATCTCATCATAGCGGGGATTGGGCGTGATCATTTGTGTACTCCAATGTGAAAACGGGTGGGTCCCAGCCGCGCCTATTTTCAATCCAAGGCCCTTTGCCACTTCCGAGACCGTCCTGCGAAGCTTCCGGATATCTTCGTGCGCCTCCTGAACATCCTTACAAATGCCTGTGCCTACTTCCACTACAGCCTGGTGCATTTCGGCTTTGACACTGTCTTTGAGTATCTCACCGGCGATCTCAACAATCTTCTGATCGTGTGATTTAAGCTCACGCGTGACAGGATCAATCACCATGTATTCCTCCTCTACCCCTATTGTAAATTTTTCCATACTCAGAGCCATAGGCTCGTTTTTATTTTGTAAGGATGGACTTTAGTCCATCCGATACAGTGCTAACGTCATCAGAGAGCCTTAGGCTCGACACATCTTTACATTCAGATATGCACCGTTCCTACGGAACTCACAACTTCATTTTTGTCACTTCCAATATTTATCGTTCCTCCGGAACTTTGGTAGTGTTTACTTTTTCTTTGATTTTGGAGCCGCCACTTTGCTTTTTGTTGGTTTTGCAGCAGGCTTTTCCTTAACAACGCCAGACTTTAGAAATGAGGCCACTCCTTTCGACACAAAAGTACCCCAGGTAAGATTGTCCTGGTCATCCTTCTGGGCCAGTGCCCGCTCCACAGCCATTTTTGAAGCGTGTTCCACTACCCAATCAAAATTTTCCTGGCCGACGGAAGCCACATCCGCGTCAGGTGCTGGATTGCAAAAGTCGATTGCATACGGCACTCCGTTACGCACTGCCATCTCTACTGTATTGAAGTCATATCCCAAAGCATGATTGAGAGACAACACATAGTCATTTACTTTCTTTAATAACTTTTCTGAGGCAGGGCCCTTTTCGACAACGTACCTGAGATGATGGGGATTGCGTGGCTCGTACTGCATGATGCGGATATATTTACGCCCTAAACAATAACACCGGAAATAGTCATCAAAAACTATTTCCTCCTGCAACATCATTACCAACTGGCCTGTCTGGCGGTAGGCTTCAAAAAAATCATCAGGTCCATGAAGTTTGTAAACGCTCTTCCAGCCTCCACCCGAATGCGGTTTCATGTATGCTGGCCAACCGATGTGCTCAAAAATATGGTCCCAACTCAAAGGAAATTTAAGGTTGCTGAAGGACCCATCCTGGGTATCGGTGGGCTTTTCGTAGGAAGGCAGGATTACTGTCTTGGGAACCGGTACACCGATTTTCACAGCCAAAGCATTGTTAAAGAACTTTTCGTCAGCGCTCCACCAGAAAGGATTGTTAAGAACGGCAGTGCCCGCAATGGCTGCATTTTTCAGATAAGCCCGATAAAAAGGAACATCCTGTGAAATTCGATCGATGATCACAGAATAATCTGTTGGATCGGCTTGCTGCACTTTGTCAATCATCACGGGTGAGGCTGAAATATTTTTTAATCCCATTTTATTGATTCGCTCAACAAAAGCCTCTGGAAAAGACCGTTCCATGCCGTGTAAGATTCCGATTTTTTTCATGTTGTAAGCTTTAGTTTTTTGACATCAGGAGCGAGATGACAATTTCCTGAAATTTCTTTGGTTCGGTAAGGTTAAGATTATGTGCTGAATTAGTAAACCAAAATAAGTCCTTTTTTTTCGCTTTCACCTCGTTAAAGTAGCTT
>JAYVRH010000418.1:0-1660 GCA_043776495.1 Cyclobacteriaceae bacterium | reverse complement strand
TGAAGGCACAGGCATTGGCCATTCGGGCGCTTACCCACTTTGATCTACTTCGTTATTTTGGCCAGAGCTATGATCGCAATTCTACAACCCTGGGCGTTCCAATCAAGATAGAATCCAATCTTGACAAGCCGAAGCGAAATACGGTGAAGGAAGTCTATGATCAGGTCTATGCTGATTTGGCCCAGGCTAAATCACTGATGGCCACCATGGATCAAACGATCAACACGACCGCCAATAGAAGCAGGATTGATCTGATTGGGGTAAATGCAATTCAGGCCCGAGTGGCCTATTATGCAAAGGACTACCCCACCGCCATCAGCAATGCTACAGCGGTGATCAACAGTGGTATGGATCTCGCGATTCGTGCCGATTTCCCATCCATCTGGAATAATGATGCCATCGCCAACGAGGTGATCTGGAGCATTACTTTCCTCGCAGGAGATGGTTATGTGGGAGGGGATGTATTTTTTGCTGTCAACAACCGCGTTTCTTTTAAGCCATCGCAAAACCTGCTTTTGAATTATAATACAACCACCGACATTCGGTACTCAAGCTATTTCTCCAGTACAACTTCGTTGCGGCCGGGTGAACTCATCGTCTCCAAATACCTCGGCCGGAATGGCGCTACCGATGGGCTTGTCAATTGGAAACCCTTGCGCGTTGGAGAAGTGTACCTCATTCGCGCAGAAGCATTGGCAAGGACTTCACAGAACGCGGCATCGATGGCCGACCTCAATTACCTGCGGAATAAAAGAATTTCTAATTATGTGAATGAAAACCTGACCGGATCGGCCTTGCTTACTGCCATTGCAGTAGAAAGAAGAAAAGAACTTTTTCTTGAGGGCCATAGATGGTTTGACTTGAGAATGGCAGGCCAAGGCATTGCGCGGGGAGGTGATTGCAAGGCACCGACAACAGTGTGCTCACTCTCTGCCAATAGTTTCAGATATGTGTGGCCCATTCCGCAGGCAGAAATCAAAGCGAATCCGAACATTGCCGATCAACAGAACTCAGGCTACTAAATAAAAGAATGATGACGCGCTTTTTAAGAAAAATTCTGGTAGCGGCAATTACGATGGGTTCGTGTATGTGTAGTCAGGAGCCTGAAAAAATACTTTATAGAGGTCCCGACTTTGTTTTTTTTGACTCGAAACCTCAGCTTACCCTTTATGAGAATCAAAAGACACCCCTCACCATTTCCGTTAAGGTGAATCTCGCCCAGACAGACAATACACAAGTGACCTTTGAAGTGGTGGGCGAAAATGTTCTGGCAGGCTCTGATTATAAGGTACAAACGGCAAGTCCGGTAGAAATTTTGCGGAGTAAATACGGAGCAACAATTTCAATTTTACCGGTTGATAACAGCATTATCCAACCTGAGAAGCGAACGATTACAGTGAGAATCAAGAGTGTAAATAATCCAAATTTGTCAGTCCAGGTTGTCAAAGAGGTGCAAATCAATTTGCTGGACGATGATTGTCCTGCGACGGTGCCAAAGGTTTCTATTTGGGTTGGGAATGTGAACATTCAGGGCGGCGGCTCCTCAACCACCACCGGTACTTCGGAAGCAGGCGCAGGAGGCATTTGTGGAGGTTCACTTATTGTCACTGGAAAATTTGTTGGAAGCGATAATCCCTCCAGCACATTCACCATCATTATG
>JAYVRH010000417.1:0-1660 GCA_043776495.1 Cyclobacteriaceae bacterium | reverse complement strand
GGCTATCAATTCGTGATAGCTTTTATCCAATTGTCCGGCATTGACGAAAAGTTTTGCAATGAATTCTTTATCTTCCTCCCAGTCGAGCGATAATTTTTGAACCTCAATAGAATTTGATTTCTCTTCAAAAGATTTTAGTGTTTTGTCGGTCATGCTTCTAATAATCTCATGATCTTCGCACCATCTCAAATCTTCTTCCTCAAAGTATGAATTGATCAATGAGTCTCCCAAAATGATCTTGCGTACAAGATGCTTTAGAAAGGATTTGTGTGCTTCCAGATCCGGTCCGGCTAACGCGAGATACTTCTGAAATTCTTTGTCAGGCTTAATACAATCCCTGAACCAACCCCGCAGCGTATCCATTTGTTGATCCCAGGCTCCACCCTTTCGCAGGGTTTCTTTTCGCAGGATTCCATTTTCGCGGATCGCAGCAATCAGCGGATTTGAAACAAAATTCTTCGCCGTAATTTTCTTGTCCTGAACAGCAAGCGATGCTAAGGCCGGTAAAAGATTCAATACCGAAAAATAGAATACATTGATCTTCTCAACATCCAATACGATATTTCTCCGAAAATAATCGAAGTCCTTTTTTATTTGCTTTTCATAGAAAGCAAGGGCCTCATCCACAGCCTTGGTGATCTTTGAGTCTGGATTTTGTTTGACACCTTGCTCCAAAAACCTAGCCTCAAATTCCTTGATGGCCGCCAGACGTTGGCCTTTTAACAAAACCTTATCTTGTACTTCCATTGAGTTGAGGTCGGGCTGAAAAAATGCTTCAACGTGGTCATGGGCAATCTGGTAGTCGGCTTCTTTAGATTGTTCAAAACCAAAAAGGCTTTGCATGATTTTAATCCTGAGGGTACGTCTGTTGAGCATGGCAAGGAACGGTAAAAAAGAGGGCTGCAAGTTACATTTTGTAAGGGATAAAATGGTTGATTTGAACTAAAATTGAATTGACCCGTTTTATCGTTGTCGCGAACATTTAATGAAGGAGCTTTCCCACCTCAACAAATATCTGCTTAAGTACAAATGGCACCTGCTTTGGGGCTTGGTATTTGTGATCATTTCAAACCTATTTCAGATCGTTCCGGCGCAGATGGTGCGCCATGCCATTGATTTGGTAATGGGCAATATCAAGGTATACCGTGCTTTTGGAGAGACCCAGGCTCAAGAAAAATTCTTCGATGTATTTGCTCGTGGAATTCTCATCTATGCCGTGCTGATACTCTTGATGGCTCTGCTGCGGGGACTGTTTCTCTATTTCGTAAGGCAGACAATAATTGTAATGAGTAGGCTTATTGAATACGATTTGAAGAACGACGTCTTTGAACACTACCAAACCCTTCCATTGAGTTTTTACAGACGCAATAATACAGGAGACATAATGAATCGGATTTCGGAAGACGTCGGGCGGGTGAGAATGTATCTCGGCCCATCGATCATGTATGGACTTCAACTTTTTACGTTATTCTTCATGCTCATTCCAATCATGTTTATGATTAGTGTGAAGTTGACACTGTTTGCGCTAATTCCTCTACCACTTCTTTCCATCAGCATTTACTATGTCAATAGCATTATAGAACGAAGATCAGAAGAGATCCAAAAAAGTCAGTCGAGGCTAAGCACATTTGTTCAGGAAGCCTTTTCAGGAATTCGTGTT
>JAYVRH010000416.1:0-1662 GCA_043776495.1 Cyclobacteriaceae bacterium | reverse complement strand
CCACTTTGACAATCGTTGGAGCCGGCATTGCAACCATCAATGCAAAACAGGCCGGAAAAACAAACTACAATGCTGCAACGGAAGTGACCCAGACTCTTATAGTGATAAAAGCAAGTCAATCAATCTTATTCACCGCCCTTGCTGCAAAGACCTTCGGAGATCCTTCGTTTTCTTTGATTGCTAAAGGTGGTGGTTCTGCGTTACCCGTCACGTTCGTTAGCTCCAACACGGGGGTCGCCTCCATCAGCAACGGTACTTTAACCATGGTGGGTGCTGGCACAACTACAATAACCGCCAGTCAGTCAGGCAATGGTAACTACAGTGCGGCCGACAACGTGATCCAAATTCTCACCGTGAATAAAGGGAAACAGTCCATTATTTTTTCTTCCATTGCGGACAAACAGTTTGGTGACCCTTCCTTTACGGTGACGGGTACGGCCAGTTCAGGTCTGCCGATAAACTTCACGACAGCATCGGATAAGATTTCGATTAAGGGAAATCAGATCGTACTCATAAAGCCAGGCCGGATTACGGTCACTGCGAACCAGGCGGGGAATGCTTCATTCAATCCGGCAACATCATTAGATCAAAGTTTTTGTGTCAAACCACAGAAACCGGTGATTGCCATTTCTGAAACCTCTGACACGCCAACGCTTACATCCAGCAGCGGGTCGGGCAATCAATGGTACATAAATGGAGAGGCTATCGGCGAGTCGACAAACTCAATGCTCACCGTTGCGCATGAAGGAATATACAAAGTGCAGGTAACAGAGGATGATTGCGTCAGCGAGTTTTCGGAGGGCATCCCAATCATCATCACCGAAGAATCGGCACCCTCGCAGGGTAAAATCAAGGCTTACCCCAATCCCGTCGTTGGCTATTTGGAATTGCGGGGTCTTGAAGAATTAGAAACTGCGCAAATATTCGATATGGCAGGTGCCATGACTTCGATTCTTTTCGAAAAGAAAGGAGAATCCTATTTAGCAGACGTTCGGGATTTGGCTAGAGGTGTTTATGTGTTAAGAGTAAACAAGGAGAACAAGATTCATCAAATAAAATTCGTCAAGGAATGAACTGGCAAAAAACAAAATCGAATAGCCTTGGTGTATTGCCTAAGCTTTCGAGCGTACTTTTAATCATACTAACCATACACTGGATCGGTTGTCAGGAAAAGAAGAGCGATCCACTTCCCTCTGTTCTGGATATAACCAGGACAAAACTAATGGCCAACCATTGGAAAATTCAGGATGTCAGTGTGGATGGAGTGGATCAGACGCCTATTTATAAAGGCATCACCATCCAATTTGGCGAATCAAGTTTCGCGACATCAAATGGCGGCGCCGTGTGGCCGTCCTCTGGTACCTGGTCTTTTACAACCGATGATGGCACCTCCATGAAGCGCGACGATGGAGTTGAAATAAAAGTGGAGGTGACTGAGATAAAATTAAAACTGACGTTGCATTGGATGAAGACAACCTTTGGAGGAGGAAGGCAAACCTCCATTAAAGGAATGAATGCATTCACTTTTGTAAAATAGATCATTGCACGCATTTTTGTCTTCGCGGTTTTTTGATGACTCATCAGAAATACCGCGATCTAAGCCCTGCTTGAATAGGCTATCGATCAATTCAGAACTTCAAGCATTTTCACCACCGTCATCGC
>JAYVRH010000415.1:0-1664 GCA_043776495.1 Cyclobacteriaceae bacterium | reverse complement strand
GAATCACGCCAAAAGAAGCGGTGTCTGTAGCAGTAGTGGTACCCGTATCTGTCATGAATTCATTCAGATCGAGCAAATTCGAACTGAAATTAACGGTGCCACTGATGGTCTCATGATTCAATACATAACCAATATAATTTGTCACGATCCCTGTGACGCTAAAATCACTCTTACCGATTGTGCCGTCCAATTTGCTGAGTTCGATCTTTCTTGGATCAAAAGAAGCATCGGCTTGTGATAATGTAACCGCAGGCATGCCTTTTGCGAGATACTTGAAGTCGCGCAGAGAAGCTGTACCACTGGTAGGAAGCTTATCGTAACGCTTGGCATTCACATCCGACATCTTACCCTTTGTTTCAATGTTTGCCTTTAATTTTCCCGCAATGGTCATGCCTTCCAGAGGAAATATTTTTGTCATCTTTTCAAGATCTGCGCCTCCGTTGGCCTTAAGGTTCCAGGTGTAATCGTCCAGATTTTGGACAAGCAGGCTAGCAGATAGTTTCTCACCATCGAGCATCATGAAGAAATCATTTACCGCAATCACTGTTTCCGCCATTTTACCAGAAGTATTTTTCACAGTCGCATTCATCTTCAAGTCCTGCAGGGGTAGAGGAAACTGTGACGCTTTCACATAACCATCTACGAGCGACATGGATACATCCACTATTGGAATCGTTTTCTTAAGGCTATCGTATACACCCTTCGCGGATGCGTTCACCGAATAAATTCCTTTCATCTCCATACCTTCCATTGGGAACATTTTGCCGAGTTCTGCCAGATCGAGTCTTGCCTTCACATTTCCATCCATGCGATAGTTCTTAAGATTTTGAATCAGCATTCGCATGTCGACCGGATTCGACCCAAAGTCCAGATGAAGTTTTTTGAGGTCGACTAAAGTGTTATCGATTACTCCATCTTTATTGTCAATCAACAAGTCCATATTAATGTTGTTAACGGCCGTAGGCAAGTCGGGGTATTTGAACATAGCGTCTTTCACTTTGAGATCTACATTAAACGCCGGCATTTGCTTCTCGCTATAGGCGCCTTTGACAAAACCAGCAAAGGTGAGCTCCCCTTTCGTTTCGATGCTTTTGAAATCCTTTGTATACATCCCGGGCACCAGAGACAACAAACTCTTAAAAGTATTTGCGGGGCTCTTAAATGTAATGTCCATTCCATAATTGTCAGGATTCATTTTGAACCAGCCATCGAAGCTCATGGCAAAGTCATTGACCTTTGCGGTGTTTTCTTTGAAGGTAAATTTCGAAATGTTTTCACTGATGGAAATAACTGCATCTACTTCAGCATGCTTGTTGTTGAGAAATTGCATTTTCCCCATGGATGTACTCACTGAATCAGCTACGCTGTGAGTTTTTAGGTCGAAAACATCCTGTGTGAAGTCTCCACTGCCGGTGTGGTTCAATCCCCGCAATGACAAAAAGTAAGGAATCGACTTATCATCATACTCAACGCTTCCATTGACTACTTCCCAGTGATCAATGCCAAATGAAAACTTGCTGGGTTCATCGCTTGTTTTCACCGTATCGGCAGAGGGAAAGGTGATGTCATAGTTTGCACGGCCATCTGCCAGGACGGCGATATTAATTTGAGGCCTTACGAGTGTGATGCCTTTCAAGCGTAGCTGGTCGCCAAACAACACATCT
>JAYVRH010000414.1:0-1667 GCA_043776495.1 Cyclobacteriaceae bacterium | reverse complement strand
TGTCTGCTGACTGAATTTCTTCTTTGTTTTCTGTGAGAATAAAGTCAATCCCCAATCGCTCCAGTGCAAATGATACCGATCGGATGTTTCCGGCGTTGTATTTGATAATCGCGATTTTCAAAGCATTCCTTTTGTTGTCGGGAGTAAATCGGTTCCATCATGCTTCACAGCCATCCGAATCGATTTGGCGAAAGCTTTAAAGATCGCTTCAATTTTGTGATGCTCAATTTTTCCGTCTGCCCGGATGTTCAGGTTACATTTCGCTGCGTCAGAAAACGATTTAAAGAAATGGAAGAACATTTCAGTGGGCATATCGCCAATTTTTTCCCGATTGAATTCTACTTCCCACACCAGCCACGCCCTGCCACCAAAATCGATAGCCACTTGTGCCAGGGCGTCGTCCATGGGTAATGTAAAACCGTAACGGCCGATCCCGCGCTTTTCTCCGAGGGCCTTCAGAAATGTTTCCCCAAGCGCCAAAGCAGTGTCTTCGATTGTATGATGCTCGTCAATATTCAAGTCACCCTGAACATTTATTGAAAGATCGATATGGGCATGTCGCGCCACTTGATCCAGCATGTGGTCAAAAAATCCAAGACCTGTTTTTAGGTTGGATTGACCTGAACCATCAAGATTTATTGCAATCGTAATGTCAGTCTCTTTTGTTTTGCGTTGGAAGCTGGCGATGCGTGCATGACCGGTCAGGTACTTTTGGATTTCTTCCCATGAAGTAGTAATAAGAGCACAATGTGTTTCCAAGTTCTTATTCTCCAACTCCTGCTTTTTTTCAGGTGGGCCAATCAAGATTCCTTTTGAAGATAGGTTTTTTGCAAGTTCAATGTCGGTTATGCGGTCGCCGATCACGAATGAATTCGCAAGATCATATTCGCCAGAGAGAAATTCAGTCAGCATTCCGATGCCCGGCTTTCGGGTAGGCTTCTGCTCATGAGCGAGTGATTTGTCAATGAAAACTTTGCTGAACCTGATCCCTTCGTTTTCAAGGGTCTGAATCATTTTATTCTGTGCCGGCCAGAAGCTTTCTTCTGGAAATGTGGCGGAGCCGAGTCCGTCCTGATTCGTCACCATGACCAATTCGTAATGCCCAGCCCTGGCAATTTTTCCCAATCCGGCAAAAACACCCGGGTAAAATGAGAGCTTCTCAAGACTGTCAATTTGCTCATCACTTGGTTCGTTGATAAGGGTGCCGTCTCTATCGATAAATAAAACTCGTTTCATAGCAATTGCAAGGCTTGGATAAGTAGATTGTTTTCTTCGGCAGTCCCCACCGTGATGCGGAGACAATTGTCACACAGAATTACTTTGGATCGATCGCGTACAATGATGCCTTGGGTTACCAATTGATCATAAATATGGGAAGCATCCGTTACTTCCACCAGGAGAAAGTTGGCATGGGAGGGATGGATCTTTTTGATTTTAGGTATCTCTGCTAATTTCTTCCTTAGGTTTTCCCTTTCATGTCTAATGATTGCGACCATTCTATCCTTTTCCTGTTCTCCGTGGAGTAGGGATTTCAGCACCTCAGATTGTGTGAATGCGTTGATATTATATGGAGGCTTTATTTTATTAAGTAGCATAATAATCTCCGTGTTTCCAAAACACATTCCAAGACGTAAGCTTGCCAGACCCCATGCCTTGGAGAATGTCTG
>JAYVRH010000413.1:0-1667 GCA_043776495.1 Cyclobacteriaceae bacterium | reverse complement strand
AGCAAGTGGTCAATCGGTCAATCCCTTTTCCGGATTGAAAAGTCGTTGTGATTCGGTAGAGGTCATCGATGCGCGAGTGGTATTGATCATAACTGTATTCGTCCTGGATGTAGAGTGCGAGCAGCAGGCAGCAAGCTACACCCATGGACAGGCCAAAAACATTAATGAATGAATACGTTTTGTTGCGTATGATATTGCGAAAGGCTACGACCAGGTAATTGCGAATCATGTGGGTTGATTTGATACCTGGTATTCCAAACTAATGCCAGCCTTGGTTCTTTTAAATTTGGCTGAAAACGAATCCATGTCACAAAGAAAGACCTCAAATACGAACGACTGTGTCCGGAAACGGTCAGTCCTTCCAAAACATAAAGTCTGAAAAGCGATCAAAGTCAATTTACCATATTTTGGTAAATTCAATGAACCTGAATATCTTTGATTCTAATGATTGTACAGTTTGACAACGATTACCTGGAGAATCTTTATAAGGGGACCAGACCTAAGGGGAAACCAAAGTTTAACGAGATTACGATCAAGCGATTTTTCAAAACTGTAAAATTACTGGGGTACATTGAGAATATTTCCAAACTGAGTCAGCATGTTGGTCTTAATTTCGAATCACTGAAAGGCGCCTACAAGGGGAAATTCTCAGTACGAGTAGACCAGCGTTACCGAATGATTCTTCGGATCGAAAAGGGTAAGATTCTTGTTCAGGAAGTCTTGATAGTGGAAAACCTTACGGATCATTATAAAAATATATTATGACAATGGAGTACAAAATACTTGGAAGGAACGGTGTTGCGATCTCATCCGATGTGTCGCTGCATCCCGGCGATGTGCTGGAAATGGAATTTGGTGCGAGGGGACTAAAGAAGATTGATGTGGCGGCGCAACTGGGAATCAAACCAGGACATTTAAGTGAATTGCTTCGACATAAAAGGCATGTAAGTGCGGAAATGGCCTTGAAACTTGAGCAATTGCTGGGCATTGATGCGGAATTCTGGCTTCGGGTGCAGTCAGGTTTTGACCTCGAGCGAGCCAGAAAAACGTTCATGGGGCCATCGAAGCGAAGGAAAAACCGAATCGTTGTATGACTGCACTTATCTTCAGATCAAGTTTACTATTTACGATTTTGGATTATCGATTTGCTCGTGACGGCAATAATCCTTAACCGTAAAATGACAGAGTTTCTAGAGAGACCTATGCACTGATTTACTTCAATTCAACAATTCCTTCTACCGTTTACTTTTTGATCTTCCTGAAATTATCTGAGAAGGTCAGCACCAGCAGTTTTGATCCGGAGTCAAACTGGATGTTCGCCAGTTCATCTTTGCCCATTTTTTTGACAGAGTTCACTTTTCCTGTTCCATAACTCAGATGGAAGAGTTCATCACCGGGCTTCAGTTTTAAGATTTCCGCAGCATCAAAAGGATCACCTACATAGTCCGGCAGTGGTGAAATAACATGAAGGCGCTTCGCATTGGTCTCTGCATGAGTACTGTCGTCATGAACGGTGGCATTTGAAGTAACAATATCGGGAGCCGAAGAACGACCGGAGCTTCCAACTGGTATCCCCAACCGACTTAACATTTCATGTTTCTCTTTTCTTTTTTCAACAGCCTTTGTCAAGGCCGCACTTATCACGTCTGTGGTTTTTTGAACCGTGT
>JAYVRH010000412.1:0-5309 GCA_043776495.1 Cyclobacteriaceae bacterium | reverse complement strand
CAGCACGTTGGCTTTCGTATAGTATATTTCTTCACCAAGAAATCCGAAACTATTGAGATCTTTTTCCCCCATCGTTTTTACATAATTTCCCAGGCTGTTGAACATGTGAATGCCTTCATTCTTATCCAAAAGGAAAAGATAATTCTGGTATTCACGCATGTTGATGTAATCGGTAATTTTCTTGTTGGGTAAATGTTTGAGTGTACCCTCCAGCGAGATGGTCGTGGAGCTCATCTTTGTTTTTTTGATGCTGAAATCGCTGGAATCCAAGATCCACAGTTCGTGCAGGGACGGGCATACCAGCCATGGACTGATGGCAAATGCAGGATCGAGCGGATGTTGGGTAACCGCTTTCAGATCAAAAGATAAATTCCCAAAAAGTTTGTCATTCCTTAAGTAATAGAATGAATGTGCACCGTCCAGTGGATCAAACAACGTGGGAACAGTTCTAAAAACATGACTGCCTATTATTTTTCCCTCCTTATTGAATTTCTGAACTTCGCCGGTTTTGAGGACGAGAAACAAGTCGCCAGGCCTGTCAACGCCGGCCCAAATTATTTCTGCGGGGGTTTCAAACGTGATTCTCTTATTTTGTGCGTAAAGGGAAGTGATGCCCAAAAGAGCACTCAAGAAAAGGAGGTTAAACCTCTTCATTTTAGAAAAGTTTTTAGTTCTGCATTTGTTCCGTCATACACGGCATAGGTGGTATGGTGTACCCACTCTCCGATGTTGATGTAGCGACTGCTCGGACCTACTTTGAGATCGAGCGGGAGATGACGGTGGCCAAAAATGTAGAAATCATGATGGGCCTTTTGCTCTTGCTCGCGACACCAGATAAAAAGATACTCCTTCTCCTCACCCTTGAATTCTTCTTCCACTTTCATATTGTTGATGCGGCTTTGGCGACTCCAATACTTCGCAATGCTCATGCCAAGATTCGGATGTAGCCTTGCGAAAAGCCATTGACAGGTCTTACTGTTAAAAAACCATTTAAGAATTTTATAGGATGGTTCGCCTGGACCCAGGCCATCGCCGTGACCAACGACTAGTTTTTGATTGCCGACCTTTAATACAATGGGCTCTCGGTAGACGGGTATACCGAGCTCTGTTGGAAAATAATCAAACATCCACATGTCATGGTTGCCGGTGAAAAAGTAAATCAATATTCCTGAATCCCGAAGTTCGGCGAGCTTTCCCTGGAGGCGGATGAAGCCTTTTGGAATGGCATGTCTGTATTCAAACCAGAAATCGAAAATATCACCCAGCAAGTAAATCGAATGCGCATCCTTCTTTACAAACTCGAGCCACGATACAATTTTCCTTTCACGGTCAAGACTTGCCGAATGGTCAGGCACACCCAGATGAAAATCTGAAGCGAAGTAGATTTTTTTGTTTTGAGGAAGAGAGATGATTTCTTCTTTCATTCTTGGGGTTTAACCGCAGAGACGCAAAGTTAAGTGAATAAAGGTAACTTGGTTTGGTCCTCCAATGTAGCGGAACGCATCTAACTTGCCATCTGTGATAGCCAAGGAATGTATTTAAAAATATAAAATCCGACACCTGAACTCAAGTGCCGGATTTTAATTACATAAAAGAAACTTACCCCTTTGTACTCAACTCTGGTGGAATGCCTGATGGTTCTGTCAAAGATTCCGGTTCCCCTTGAGGTTTATCGCCGGGGAGAGGCTCTGTTTTTTTAGAGGCCTGCCCGTTGGTGTATTTTTCGTAATTGGTCTGCTGGCTGAAGGGACGTTTGCCAATCAATCTTTCAAGGTCGGTTTGAAAAAGGATTTCCTTTTCAAGCAACTCTTTTGCAATGATCTCCAGCTTATCGCGGTGATCATTGAGAAGCTTTTTGGTGCGCTGATAGCAAAAATCAATTAAGGCTTTGACTTCCTTATCAATTTTTTCGGCCGTGGCATCCGAGTACGGTTTTTGAAAATTGTATTCTGATTGTTTGCTGTCATAAAAAGAGATATTGCCAATCTCTTTGTTCATACCATATACCGTGACAATGCTATAAGCCATCTTGGTGGTCCGCTCAAGATCACTCAAGGCCCCAGTTGAAATTTTGTTAAACACGATGTCTTCTGCCACGCGGCCGCCAAACGACATACACATTTCGTCAATCAACTGGTCTGTCTGATAGAGAAACTGTTCCTTCGGCAGATACTGAGCATAACCAAGGGCTGCAATACCACGAGGTACGATGCTTACTTTCACCAGCGGATCAGCATGCTCCAAATACCAGCCAGCGACGGCATGGCCGGCTTCATGATACGCCACGATTTTCTTTTCGTCGGGTGAAATAATCTTGTTTTTCTTTTCAAGTCCTCCAATCACGCGATCAATTGCATCATGGAAGTCTTTCATTTCGACTTCCTTCTTTTCTTTGCGTGCTGCGATCAATGCGGCTTCATTACAAACGTTGGCGATCTCGGCGCCGGCAAAGCCGGGAGTTTGTGCGGCCAACTTCTTCGTGTCAACTTCTTTTGACAGTTTAATGGGTTTCAGGTGGACTCTGAAGATGGCTTCGCGTCCAATAATATCTGGTTTGTCTATACTGATTTGACGATCGAAACGACCGGGGCGCAGCAAGGCCGAATCCAACACATCAGGTCGGTTTGTGGCGGCAAGGATAATGACTCCGCTGTCCGTTGCGAAGCCGTCCATCTCCACCAACAATGAGTTCAATGTATTTTCGCGCTCGTCATTCGCGCCAGGCACCTGACCTCTTCCACGCGACCGTCCGATGGCGTCTATTTCATCAATGAAAATAATACAGGGTGCTTTTTCTTTAGCTTGTTTAAACAAGTCACGCACACGTGCTGCGCCTACGCCTACAAACATTTCAACAAAATCGGAGCCTGAGAGCGAGAAGAACGGAACACCTGCTTCACCTGCTACTGCTTTTGCCAACAAAGTCTTGCCAGTTCCGGGAGGGCCTACGAGCAGGGCCCCTTTCGGAATCTTACCTCCCAACTTGGTGAACTTACCAGGGTTCTTTAGGAACTCCACGATTTCCATGATCTCCTCCTTTGCTTCATCCAACCCAGCAGCGTCCTCGAACGTAATTTTTACTTTACTTTCTGCATCAAACAAGGCAGCCTTTGATTTTCCAATGTTGAAAATTTGACCACCAGGCCCACCACCGCCTGTCATGCGGCGCATGAGCATCCAAAAACCAAACAGTAAGAGGAAAAGGAAGCCCCAATTCAGCAACATCCCCGTCACATCATTTCGCTCCTCCACCCTAAGGTCCACTTTTTGCTCACGAGGAATATTTTTGCTGATCTCTTCGTACTTGTCAAGGAATTTGTCAATCGACCCAATCTTCATTTTATAATGTGGGCCATTGGCATTTAAGCCAAACGGACTGGTCCGTTCTAATTCCAGTTTGTATTTGGCATTCTGAAGTGCTTCAGGTTTGAGCGTGATTTCAACTTGCTTTTCATTCTCCACCAATACCAGTTTCTTGATATCACGGCTTTGCACCATATCTTCAAACTTGCTGGATTGAATTTCAGTTAATTCCCCACTTCTGTTGAAAAAACTAACGCCCAAAATCACAGCCACCAGGCCCAGGATAATCCATATCTGGTAGTTGGGTCGGGGTACCCGCGGGGGTAATATCTTTTTTTCCTTGTCAGCCATTCTCTTTTTTCAGCTTTATCTAATGTACAGAATCAATAACGCACCTATCATTAATTAGTTCTTATTCTTCTATTTGGGTGATCTCAGCATCTCCCCACAATTTTTCAAGTGAAAAAAAGATCCTACGGTCCTTTTTAAAAATATGAGCCACCACATTGCTATAGTCGAGCAATACCCACTCTTTATTGTTTTTCCCTTCGCTGTGCCAGGGGTCTTCTTTTAGCCCTTTATAGACCTCCTCATCTATTGAAGAGGCGATCGCATCCAACTGCTTATCTGAGCTTCCTGAGCATATCACGAAAAAATCTGCTACCGCATTCCTCACTTTCCGAAGATCCATCACGACGATGTCGCTGGCCTTTTTTTCCTGCATCCCCTTTACGACTAACTGGCTTAATTTTTCGGAGTGGTCAACCTTCCTTCTCTTGGCCATTCACTATCTTCGGTTGGTGGATAAAACAATCTGTAAAACTAACTAAAATACCTTGTATAAAATCCCTGCCAAAACCCTTTTCATGGGGCAAAAACTGATTTACGTGCCAGAATGTCATTCTAGTAATTCTTTGCTGAGCAATCTAAATGACCAACAGGAGTTGCCGGAAGGTACTGTCCTCATCACCGACCACCAGACTGCCGGTCGAGGTCAGCGCGGAAATGTTTGGGAGGCAATGCCAGGAATGAATCTTACTTTTTCGATTTTACTCCGTCCTGGTTTTTTAGAGCCTAAGGATCAGTTTAAGCTGAACATGGTGGTTTCAATTGCAATTGCGGATGGTCTTGGTTCAATGATTCCCAACGGAATTAAGCTGAAATGGCCCAATGACATCCTAGCGAATGGTAAAAAAATTGGGGGCGTTCTTATCGAAAGCCAACTTCAAAGTGGCTTACATTCTTGTTCCATTGTTGGCTTGGGGATCAACGTGAATCAGCGTCAATTTTCTTACCCAGGGGCAGCCTCGATGAATAATGTGACAGGGGTGGTTTATGATCTGGATGAACTTTTCCAGCGGGTGCTCGAAGTGCTGGAGGGCGAATACCTCAATTTAAGAACAGGAGGAATAAACACTTTAAAACAACGCTACCTGGATTACCTATTTAAGTTCAAAGAACCCCACCACTTTGAATCCAATGGGGAAAATTTTGTGGGGACTATTCATGACGTAGACGAGAATGGTAAATTGTGCATGGTGTCAGAAGGAAAAGCCAGATCCTTTTCGTTTAAAGAGGTTAAATTCTTGAATTGATTTGGCCCAACCCTTTTCATGACCGAATTACCAGACAAAGGCTACTTTCATAAAATTGTTGATGATGAATAAATAAAACCACTTATCTTCAAACCTCAAAATAAGCCACATGAATTTAAATACGGAATTGCAAAAGAATAACTCGTATGATGCCATTGTAGTGGGTACAGGTATCAGCGGGGGCTGGGCCGCCAAGGAACTCACCGAAAAAGGATTGAAAACGCTCGTCCTTGAACGCGGCCGCATGGTAAAGCATCCGGATTACCCTACCTCTACAAAAGACCCATGGGAATTTGAAAATGCTGACCGTCCTACACAAGAAGATTTGCAGAAGCAAGGTGTGCAGAACCGGACTGGCTATACAGTACGGCAATCTACTAAGCATTGGTTTGTCAACGATCTTGAAAACCC
>JAYVRH010000411.1:0-1669 GCA_043776495.1 Cyclobacteriaceae bacterium | reverse complement strand
TCAATCCCAGATCCCCGCTCTTTTCTGAAACAAAGGCCGTAGGACCGTGCGGTCGAGGACGATAAAAGCAAGAACCAGATTGACTCCGACAATGATTTTGATGATCAATTTTCCATTGATGGCCACGGAAGGAAGTGATTGCTGAAAATATTTTTTTACCGGAGCTGTTTCGTCCAAAGAAATTATTCCGGTGAATTGATCAAATACGCCAGTGCTGATCATGGCTGCCAACATCCCTGCTGCAACCAGCATGCCAGTGAGCAGCAGCAGTCCGTTTCGGGGTGATAATGAAGAAGAAAGCGAAGGAGCGTTCAAATTTTGCATGACCCTGTTGACAAAGGCAGGAGACGGTGACTCCAGTTTTGTGTGTGCCAATACCCTGTGTATCGTCCTTAACTCGTCAAGTCGCCCCTGAAGTGGTGCAGAAAATTCCAGATCCTTCCTCAATTGATGAAGCCTGGCTCCATCCAATTTTCCGTCGAGGTAATCCAACAATCGGTTATCGTCTTCTTGCTTGAAATCTTCCATGGCTATAAAGTTAATGCTTCTCCTTTCAATATTTGCTTCAATTCATCCCTCAACCGTTGACGGGCACGATGGACACGAACTTTTAGTGTGTTCATATTTTGTCCCATAAGTTCTGCTACCTCCTCCAATGAGAATTCTTTCAGGTAATACAGTTGGATCGCAAGCCGGTCCGCTTCGTTAAGCCGCTCCATTGCCTGTAGGACAAAAACCTGTTTATCGTCCTTTTCAAGTGATTGCTCGGTCTCGCCAGCGGCATCATGGTGCTCAATACTTGAAAAAACACGTTTGTTTTTTCGTTTATAGCTCACGGCGGTGTTAAAAACGATCCGATATAGCCAGGTAGAAAATCTCGCCTGCCTATTGAAATTTTTAAGGTATTGAAATGCTTTAATAAATGCATCCTGGGCTGCCTCCTCAGCTTCCGACCGGTTATTCAATACTTTTAGGGCGATGGTAAAAGCATAACTCTTGTAATGATCTACCAGCCGGGCATAAGGTTCCTGTTTACCGGCCAGGATGCGGTCGATCAAATCATTTTCTTCCTGCAATGAAATCACGGCGGTTGGACGCTTGAATTGGTTTTGAAGTTACAGCTTCGCGAAGAATAAAATGTTTCAACTTTTTTAGGGCCAGCCTGTAACCACTGCCAGACCTGCATGCGTCATAGAGGCAAAAACAACAATACTTATGGATTCAGGAGAAATAATCATTCCGGTTTTAGGCATTCTATTGCCCATCATCATCACGCTTGGCGCCTTCATTATGATCGTTTACTTGCGAAAGTTTCAGAACATCGAACGTATGTCGATGATTGAGAAGGGTACATCTCCAGATATTTTCAACAAAGAAAGGACGGCCCCCAGCACCATTCGGTGGGCATTGTTGCTCATTGGCATTGGAATCGGTTTCCTGATGGGCTACTGGCTTGACCGCTCGTTCGATATGGACGAGGTAGGGTATTTCTCCATGCTTTTCATCTTCGGTGGCCTGGGATTGGGTCTTGCCTATTTCTTTGAAGAGGGGAGGAAGAAGGGCTAAACGTGCTAAGGTGCTAAAGTACTAGAGTGTTAAAGTTCTCTCCTTTGTTGGTGTTCCGTTTCCGATGTTTAAAGGATATACATTTAAATGATCGGAAATTCTG
>JAYVRH010000410.1:0-1672 GCA_043776495.1 Cyclobacteriaceae bacterium | reverse complement strand
CTCATGTGCTTCCTGGCTTTCTCTTCAAGTGCATGCCAGTCGATGGGTATAGTCGAGCGAACTCCGGCGAAGCCGTTGAGGTAAATTTCCCGTTGACGATCACCGGCAGGGAATGTTGATTTGTCCATGACACGAAGATAATTGTTTGTGGTTAGGGACAGATATCTATGGGGGTTGCTGTTGGCCATTGGCCTTTTGCCGTTGGCTGAGCTCCCAAAAGTATTAAAGACTCCATCGCATGAGCGATCCGCCAAAAGCCAAGAGCTAATAGCCAATAGCCGAACTCGCTGTTGGCCATTGGCCTTTTGCCGTTGGCAGAGCTCCCAAAATTATTAGAGACTCCTGTCGCCTGAGCGAGTCGCCAAAGGCCAAGAGCCTACCTCCCAACGCCTATTATTTTTATATTTGGCACTTAATCCTCTCGAATGAGAACCATCCTCGCAGAACTCCTTACCATTGGTGACGAAATCCTTTACGGACAGATTGTGGATACCAACGCTCAGTGGATGAGCGTAGAGCTTGATAAAATCGGGATCAAGGTGATACGCAAAACTGCAATCGGAGATCAGGAAAATGAAATTCTTGGCGCTTTCGCGGAAGCAGAAAAAAGGGCCGACGTCGTACTCATCACAGGGGGACTTGGACCTACCAGCGATGACATTACCAAACCTTGCCTTGCAAAATATTTTGACTGCGAGCTCAAGATCCACGAGGAAGCCCTTGCTGAAGTCTCCGAATTTTTTGTCAGCCGCGGACGTGAGCTGACCGAGGTAAACCGACAACAGGCGGCACTACCCCTGTGCTGTACTAAAATTACGAATGCCATTGGCACTGCGCCGGGCATGTGGTTTGAGAAAAATGGAAAGGTATTCATGGCTATGCCGGGCGTTCCGCATGAGATGAAGAGGATGATGACGGAACAAGTATTGCCTAAACTATTGCAGACTTTTAAGATGCCAACCATTGTGCACAAAGTCATTCGCACCATTGGCATCGGAGAATCTTTTCTTGCGGATAAAATATCCTCGTGGGAAAAGGCCTTGCCCAAACATATCAAGCTGGCCTACCTGCCAGGTCTCGGCGACGTTAAACTACGCCTTACAGGGTTTGGCGACGATGAAGGAAAACTTCGTGGAGAAATCGATGATCTTTCTGAAAAGCTAAATCCCCTTGCGGGAGATTATATCTATGGCTATGGCGAAGATCCATTGGAGGTTGTACTTGGAAGGACGTTACGCACCAAAAAACTGACCTTATCCATTGCAGAAAGCTGCACCGGCGGCTATCTCTCCCATTTGATTACCAGTGTGCCGGGGTCCTCGGATTATTTTGTCGGTAGCATGATTCCCTATGCTTATGAAATAAAGATGCGTCAATTGGGTGTGAAGCCTGAGACATTAGAGAAGTACGGCGCGGTGAGTGAACCCACCATCAATGAAATGGCGAACGTGGTTCGTGCCCGCTTCAATACTGACATCGGTGTTGCCACCAGTGGCATCGCAGGACCAGGAGGCGCCACACCCGACAAGCCCGTCGGCACTGTGTGGATTGCCTACTCTGATAAATTTCACACCGTTACCCGAAAGCTGCAGTTGAGCAAAGACCGTGGGATCAACATCAAACTTGCATCGGCAGCGGTGTTAAATTTGATTCGGATTAGTTTACCTAAATA
>JAYVRH010000409.1:0-1678 GCA_043776495.1 Cyclobacteriaceae bacterium | reverse complement strand
ATCCAAATAGGGATGGGGTTTTGAAGTGGTCTTGGGTAAATCGACTGGTTCTTGAGCGCGGGGCGAAACTTTCCGGACCAATTCACTACTTCACTCTTTCGGATGGCCAGGAGCAGTTCAAGCTTTTCGGAAAAAAGTTCATCATAGTCTTGCAGACTCAAGCCAAACAAGGGAAAGGATTCAATAAATGAGCCTCGCCCTACAACCATCTCCGCTCTGCCTTGAGAAACCAAATCGAGTGTCGCAAAATTTTGAAACACCCGCACAGGGTCTGCGGCACTCAACACCGTCACGGCGCTGGTGAGTCGGATTCGCTTGGTACGGGCTGCGGCCGCCGCCAGAATGATAGAAGGCGCTGAATCCAGAAACTCCTTGCGATGATGTTCGCCTATTCCAAAAACATCCAGCCCTGATTTGTCTGCTTGTTCAATTCTTTCCAGCAGTTCCCCAATGACGGTAGCGCCATTGGCCCCAACACCCATCGCCATGGCTGAGGCGAAGCTATCAATCCCGATTTCCATAGTCTCCTTTTTTCTGTGACACAACACAGATGATCGCTAATTAATTCAAATTATCTTACTGTGCCAAGTGAAATAAAATTCATGATTGATCGAAGATCACAATGACTCAAGAAATTATAAGCAATTCTCATGTACTATCATAACTACTTTTCATCTTATGGCATTTCAACTCTTAGCTGGTGGGCGATCTTCGGGAACATTCAATGAAAGCACTAGAAAAACTGACCAAAACTTATTTGAGATCATCCAGTTGAAAAAATTGAATGAAAGAAGCGCCGCGGTTACTGCAACCATGGTAGGTTTTGGTGCCGATGAGGTTTGGGAAAAAGCCTATCAATTTTTTGTGAAAGGAAATACATGGCCACTTGAATAATTGCTTGCGGCAACAAATGATCTTGTAGAAAAGTGAATCAAAGAATCATGAAGGCAGGTCGGGCTGAACCACCTGGAAATTCAATATTTCAATCTTTGACTTGCTGCCGTTGTCAAAAGTCATTTCCAGGGTACCAGACATTCGCTTCAAAAGAATTTCGACAAGCCTAAGTCCAAAGCCATGTTCCTTGTCAGTCTTGTCTTGTTTGGTCATGCCCGGACCATTGTCTGAGACGGTCAATATTAATTTATTCCTGAAGGCCTCCAGTGTGAGGGTTAACTCAAGGCATCCGGTTTCTGAAAGGCCATGCTTGAGGGAATTGGTGACCAGTTCATTGATGATTAAGCCTATTGAAATAGCAGTTTCAATATCCACCTTTACCGATGCAATGGCGACATTTTTCTTCAGTCTTTCTCCTTCTGAAAATGTGGACAGAATATTTCTTATGAGGTCTTCAAGAAAACTCTGGAGGTTGATGTAGCTCAAAGTCTCATGTTGATATAACTTCTGATGAATGAGGGCAATCGACATGATCCTTGACTTTGTCTTCTCCAACTCCAGGATGGCTTCAGGACTGAGGACATACGAGGATTGGAGGTTAATGAGGCTGGCAATGAGCTGGAGGTTATTCTTTACCCGGTGATGAACTTCTTTGAGCAAAGCAGCCTGTTCATGGTTGGAGAGATCCAGGGCAATGTTCTTCTTTTTTATTTTGTTGCGCTGCCTCACAAAGACAACAATGAAGAAGATGGAGGCGAATGATATTCCGGCGAGGGACACCATA
>JAYVRH010000408.1:0-1678 GCA_043776495.1 Cyclobacteriaceae bacterium | reverse complement strand
ATCCGGCAGAGAAAATGCTCTCAAACGTATCCCATGGATTCTCTTCCATGTGCTTATGGCTGAGGGCCAGCCTGCGGTTCGCGCCGTCGAGTTCCAACACTTTCACTTCGAGGGTCTCTCCTACTTTGATAAACTCCGAAGGGTGTTTCACCTTCTTCGTCCAGCTCAAATCTGAAACGTGCACCAGTCCATCAATACCTTCTTCCAGTTCGAGGAACAATCCGAAGTTCGTGAGGTTGCGTACGATTCCTTTCTGAACGCTGCCCACTGCATATTTGGTGAGCACATCCTGACGAGTCCATGGATCTTCTGAAAGTTGCTTGATGCCCAGGGACATCTTGCGCTCCGTGCGATCGACGGTCAATACCACTGCATCGATCATGTCTCCAACCTTGATGAAGTCCTGAGGATTTCTCAAATGCTGTGACCAGCTCATCTCACTGACATGAATAAGTCCTTCCACACCGGGCTGCAGTTCGAGGAACGCACCATAGTCGGCTACGTTCACAATCTTACCTTTTACTTTTGAACCAATCACAATTTCAGCCGGCAACGACTCCCATGGATGAGGGGTAAGTTGCTTCATGCCGAGGGATATGCGCTTCTTCTCATGATCGAAGTCGAGCACTACCACTTTCACCGTCTGGTCGAGTTTTAACAACTCTTCCGGATGGGCGATGCGTCCCCATGAAATATCCGTAATGTGTAGTAAACCATCCACCCCACCGAGGTCGATGAACACACCAAAGTTGGTCATGTTCTTGATCACACCTTCCAGCACCTGGCCTTTGTCGAGGTTGTTGAGGATGGCGGCTTTCTGTTGCTCGAGGTCTTTTTCGATCAGCACCTTGTGCGATACCACAACGTTATCATTGGTGTAGTTGATTTTCACCACCTTCACCTCAATGTTCTTGTTTACATAAATATCAAAATCGCGGATCGGCTTCACATCTATCTGTGAACCGGGCAAGAAGGCTTCGATGCCAAATACATCTACGATCAATCCACCTTTCGTTCTGCGTTTTACAAAACCTTCGATGATCTGATCTTTGTCCAGGGCCGTCTGCACATATTCCCAGCCCTTCACCAACTTCGCTTTTCTGCGGGATAAAACCAATTGTCCCATTGCATTTTCGCGCTCCTCGATGAAGAGGTCTACTTCGTCACCGATTTTCAAGTTGGGCATGTCCTTGAATTCCGCCAGCGGCACGAGACCATCTGACTTGAACCCGATGTTCAGGATCACGTCGCGGTTGTTGATTCCAACCACGCTTCCCTTCACTACTTCACTGTTGCTTACCGTGGCGACAGTGCCAGAGTAAAGCTTCATCATATTGTCGCGGTCTGAAGAGTTATAGCCTTCTCCAAAACCCTTGCGCTCAAATGCTTCCCAATCAAACCCTTCAAGCGAAACGGTGGAAGAGCTCTTGCGGGCGGTCACATCACGTACTACGCGACTGATGCCTTCCTCTTCCTCTGCACGCTTGGCTGCTTTGAATGCTGCGAGCTCGTCTTGTTCGAGTTCAACCACGGCGGTGTTTACATCCACATCTGCCTCAGCACCTTTGATCGCCAGGGGTTTCTTCTCCGTAGGGTCTGTCTTGGTGATTTTTGAATCGCCACCTCTTTGTCCTTTTGCCATACTGTAAATGCCCTTTCTTACATGTTGCAGGCGGGC
>JAYVRH010000407.1:0-5354 GCA_043776495.1 Cyclobacteriaceae bacterium | reverse complement strand
TCCTCTTCCAACTGTCCCGCTGTCCATCCACTGTAGCCCAGAAAAAACTTGATGTCTTTGTGAGGCATTTGCCTGGTCTCCAGAAGGAAGAGCAGTTTTTCAAAGTTTCCACCCCAAAAAATCCCCGGTGCAATTTCTACTGCCTCTTCCAACGAAGCGAATCGATGTATGTAATGAAGAGTATCTTGCTGCACGGGTCCACCGACCATGGCCGGTAATTCATAATTTTTTATGTCCTCCATCAACTCGCTCACATTGGCCAGTGATGGTTTATTCAAGACAAATCCAAAGGACCCGTCTTCATTATTTTCACATAGCAGAATGATGGTCCGCTCGAAATTAGGGTCTGGCAAATATGGCTCTGAGATCAGGAGCCTGCCTTTCTCCGGGGCCAATTTATTGCGGTATTTAAAAAATTCCATCATTGTCTCTCCTAATAAACCAACGATTCACAATACCTCCAAATGAAAGATGAAAATTTAATCAATGGTGCCGGAAAGCCCCAAAAGAGTCACCATCTTTGCGGTAAATAAGAAACTCGATGGCATCATTAGAAGCATTACGCAAAGATTATTCGAAGGCCCGGTTGGACACACAAACTGTCGCCAAGGAGCCCATCGCCCAATTTGAGCAATGGTTTGGCGAGGCCATGGAAGCGCAGTTGCCCGAGCCCAATGCCATGAATCTTGCTACGATTACAAAAATTGGGAGACCCGCATCACGCATTGTCTTGTTGAAAGGAATTGAAAGTGGTTGTTTTGTTTTTTATTCAAACTACCAAAGTCAAAAAGGGAAAGATCTTGATGAAAATCCATCATGTGCCTTGAATTTCTTCTGGCCTGAATTAGAACGTCAGGTAAGGATCGAAGGAATTGCTGCACGTGTTTCTGAAGAGAAATCCACCGCCTATTTTCAATCCCGGCCACGTTCAAGCCAGATCGGTGCCTGGGCTTCACCTCAAAGCGTGGTCATTTCTGATCGGTCCATTTTGGAAGAACGAGTGAAGCAAATTGAAAAGAAATATGAAGGGCAAACTACTTTGCCAAAGCCAAAACAATGGGGTGGCTTTCAGGTCGAACCTCACCTGATTGAATTCTGGCAAGGACGGCCCAGCCGCTTACACGATAGAATTGTGTACACTCGGCAGGATAAGGATTGGAAGATTAGCAGGTTGGCTCCGTAGGCTTCGACTCCGCTCAGGCTTCGACTCCGCTCAGCCTGACCCTTCGAAGGAGAGTATTCAGTCTGTCACCCTGAGCGGAGTCGAAGGGTGACACATCAAAAAATATCAAAGAGGGAATTTACTCCCAACCACCTTCGAGCTATAAATCCTTCACCATGCTTTACACCGATTGCATGTCCCATTTCAATGGCGCGAGCTTCTATCATATTTAGAAATCCTGGATTGGAAATATAAGTATTGGGTTCCTTGCTGTTGGCATCATAAAACTGTGTCTTATATGCCCTGATGGCTTCCAGTTTTTTGTCCCACGCGTCTGAAATGTCAACCACAAAATCAGGCTCTATAAATTGACTTTGGATGTAATGATAGAGCGCTATGGGGCCCCATGGGGTTTGCTTCACCCCATTGTATTCCGTCTCGATCTTCAAAAGCCCTGAAAGAAAACATGCATGAAAAGCCAGGTCAGCACCTCGTCCATGGTCTGGATGACGATCGTAAGTGGCATTGGCAAGAACAATCTCAGGCTGATATTTCCGAATGACTTTTACAACTTCAAGCTGGTGTTCCTTGCTGTTGTGAAAAAACCCATCTGGGAGATTCAAGTTTTCTCTGATGGTCAACCCAAGAATTTTGGCGGAGTTGGCTGCTTCTTTATCTCTTGTGATGGCGGTGCCCCTTGTGCCCAATTCGCCGCGGGTAAAATCAACCACTCCAACCTTGCGGCCAGCAGAAATATGCTTAATGATTGTGCCGCCACAACCCAACTCAGCATCATCAGGGTGGGCCGCTAAGACGAGTATGTCAAGTTTCATAAGTGTGCAGGTTCTAATTCCCTGGCGGCAAGAAAACGCTCCGCATCCAAAGCGCCCATGCAGCCAGTACCTGCGGCGGTCACCGCTTGCCGATACACTCTATCTGCTGCATCTCCAACTGCAAAAACTCCTTCTATGTTGGTGCGGGTGCTTCCTGGTTTCACCTGGATGTAGCCAGTGTCATCCATATCAATCTGGTCTTTAAAGATGTCGGTATTTGGTTTATGTCCAATGGCAACAAAAAATCCCTTGATTGGAATCACCCGATGCTCACCGGTTTTGTTATTGAACACTTTCATACCGTTGACTTCGTGGTCTCCCAGAACCTCCTCTGTTTCCGAGTTCCAAAGAATTTCAATTTTAGGATTCTTCTTCACACGATCCTGCATAATCTTGGAAGCCCGCATCTCATCCCGCCTCACGATCAGATATACTTTGGGACAAAGTTTGGTTAAATAGGTTGCCTCTTCAGCCGCAGAATCACCTGCCCCCACCACTGCCACATCCATCCCTCGATAAAAAAAGCCATCGCACACAGCACAAGCTGATACACCTTTATTAAAGAATTGCTGCTCGGAAGGAAGTCCCAAATATTTAGCGGTCGCCCCCGTTGCAATCACCACTGCTTCAGCTTCGATCTCATGCGTATCATCGACAATAGCTTTCAGAGGATATCCGGTGAAATCAACCTTGGTAACAAGACCATGCCTTACGCTGGTATCAAATCGTTCTGCTTGTTGTTGCAGATCCATCATCAATTGTGGGCCATCAATGCCTTTGGGATATCCTGGGAAATTCTCCACTTCACCGGTGATGGTCAATTGTCCCCCTGGCTGGCCTCCAGTATAGAGCACCGGGTTAAGGCCAGCCCTTGCTGCGTAGATCGCAGCCGTATAGCCCGCAGGCCCTGATCCGATAATTAGAACTCTAACTTTTTCCTGATTCATATGCTTATAACATTAAATGTCACAAAAAAAGTCTCATTGAGAGACCTTTTATCGTTCTTTTTATCTATCAAAAATCAACCCAGATAAGGCTTCAAAGCCTTACTTCTTGAGGTATGCCGAAGCCTTCTGATTGCCTTCTCTTTGATCTGTCTCACCCGTTCACGAGTAAGGTTAAATTTTTCACCAATCTCTTCGAGTGTCATGGCATGCTCACCATTCAATCCAAAATAAAGTGCGATCACGTCTGACTCTCGTTGGGTAAGTGTTGACAAGGCCCGCTGGACTTCTCTTCTCAAGGAGTCGGTCATCAAGCCCTGATCCGGTTTCTCTTCGGCATCATTTTCGAGCACATCGAGCAAACTATTCTCCTCGCCCTGAACGAACGGTGCATCCATTGAGACATGGCGACCACTGATTTTCATAGTGTCCACTACTTCTGCTGTAGTCACTTCAAGGACATCCGCCAATTCTTCCGGGGAAGGCTCCCGCTCAAATTTTTGTTCGAGTTCCGAAAAAGTTTTAGAGATTTTATTTAATGAACCCACGCGGTTTAAAGGAAGACGCACGATGCGAGATTGCTCAGCCAATGCTTGAAGAATGGATTGGCGTATCCACCAAACTGCGTAGGATATAAACTTGAAGCCCCTGGTCTCGTCGAAACGCTGCGCGGCTTTTATAAGTCCCAGATTGCCTTCATTAATGAGATCCCCTAACGAAAGACCCTGGTTCTGATACTGCTTAGCTACAGAAACAACGAAGCGAAGGTTTGCTTTTGTCAATTTCTCTAAAGCAATCTGGTCACCTTCTTTAATCCGTTTGGCCAGCTCCACTTCTTCATCGGGAGTAAGCAAATCTACTTTACCAATCTCCTGCAGATATTTATCCAGCGACTGGCTTTCGCGATTGGTAATTTGCTTGCTAATCTTAAGCTGTCTCATGGGCTTTCTAGCTCTTCATACAATACATGAAGGCGAAAAATTAGTTCGAAAAACCTGGTTTTGCAAGCTAGGCTTGGGCCGACTCCTGCTTCACCGGAGGCTTAGGCAACAATACCTTTCGAGACAAGCGGAATTTACCTGTTTTCTTATCGACCTCCACCAGCTTTACTTTGACAGCTTCACCTACCTCCATGACTCCGTCCATGGTTTCCAAACGCTCCCACTTTATTTCAGAGATATGAAGCAATCCGTCTTTTCCGGGCATGAATTCTATGAATGCTCCAAAAGGCATAATGGATTTCACCACTCCATCATATACTCCACCTACTTCAGGAACCGCTACGATGGCATTGATGCGCTTCAGCGCACCATCCATTGCTGCCTGGTTGGTAGCAAAAATACTTACGATACCACGTTTGTCTTTCTCCTCGATCACAACGGTTGCGCCTGTTGTATTTTGAATATCCTGTATGACTTTACCACCGGGTCCAATAACGGCGCCGATGAGTTCTTTTTCGATGAATATAGTATAGGCCCTTGGCGCATGGGGTTTCAGGTCCGGACGAGGAGCTTGAAGTGATTTCTTCATCTCGTTGAGGATGTGAAGTCTCCCTTCCTTTGCTTGCATCAATGCCTCCTTGAGTACTTCGTAAGTAAGTCCATCGACCTTGAGGTCCATCTGGCATCCGGTGATACCTTTCTCGGTACCCGTAACTTTAAAATCCATATCACCCAGATGATCTTCATCTCCGAGGATGTCAGACAAAATTGCGTAACGGCTTCCATCAGAAATCATACCCATTGCAATGCCCGAGACAGCAGCCGAAATCTTAACTCCTGCATCCATCAGTGCCAAAGAACCTGCACATACGGTGGCCATCGAAGATGATCCATTTGATTCTAAAATATCGGAAACGATCCTGATGGTATAAGGATTATTCTCATCTGCAGGCAATACTTGCTTTAGTGAACGATAGGCCAAATTACCATGACCGATTTCTCTTCTGCCAGGACCGCGGTTCGGCTTGACCTCACCCGTGGAAAATGCCGGGAAATTATAATGAAGAATGAATTTGTTGTAACCCGAGAACATGGCACCGTCCATCATTTGCTGATCCAGTTTCGTCCCGAGTGTAACCGTACTTAAAGACTGAGTCTCACCTCTTGTGAAAACGGCAGATCCATGGGATGACGGTAAATAGTCGACTTCACTCCATATAGAGCGGATTTCATTTGTTTTCCTTCCGTCCAGTCTCACTTTATTGTTCAGTACAAGATCACGGCTAGCCTTTTTTTGGATGTCGTGGTAATACTTCTTTACAAGACTCTTATCAATGGTAGAGTCTGCAGGTAGTGAGGCCAAATAGTCTTCAGCTATCTTGCCAAACAACTCCGAGCGGTTGTGCTTATTTGGTGTTTGAAGAAGTGCTACTGCATACGTCTTATCATAAAGAAGTTTAAATAATTCTTCTTT
>JAYVRH010000406.1:0-5363 GCA_043776495.1 Cyclobacteriaceae bacterium | reverse complement strand
CACGAGGGGTTACTCAGCCACGAAACCCGCAACGAAGGAGTTGCAGCTGTCATGTGGTCGGTGTTGTCACCGACCACTAGCAATACTTTGGTGTCCCGCCGGGGACATAATATTTGATAACCTTAGTTACAATCCTGCACTTGAGCCCCATAGGGACAAAATATGGTTTGTGACAAAAGAAAAGTCATAAAAAATACTTTTTAACCATCATCCTTCTGTGAGAGAACCCATAACTTTGAACATGATCCGGCTGGTGGCCACACTAATTCTCTTGAGCACTTCATTTTCGATGAAGGCTGATGACTATGAGCGATTTATTGAAAATGGAAAAGTGGGCGTCAAAGACAATAATGGAACGATTGTCCTTCCTGCCTCCTTTGATGCGCTTGGATGGTCTGACGGAAATTTTTCGGTCATCGGACAAATCACAGGGTATCGCAAGCAAAACCAATGGGGCTTGCTCAATCTTAAAAGGGAGTTTGTTACTCAAGCTGAATTCACCACCCTCACCTGGCCCGGAGGCGATCGCATCATCGTCAGCAAATCCATCAATCCATACACCACCAAATTCGGATGTCTTGACCTCCAGGGGAAGTTGGTGGTGCCTCTGATGTATGACGGCATTACCTTTCACGGCATGCGTGCCATCGTCATGGTCAAAAATGGAACTCGTTATGAACATGGTCTGGTTGATTTGAATGACCGTTCCATTCTCCCTGTACGCTTTCAGCGAATCACGCCCATCGGCAGCCTCCGGTATGCGGTGCAGAATTTTTCAAATAAGAATGCCCTGAGCAGTGAAGAAGGAAAGTGGATTACCGATTTCTCCATCGACAGCATCTCGGAGTTTCGCTATGATCTTGCCGTGATCTACAAAGAATGGAAACAAGGCGTGATCGACCGAAATGGAGAAATTAAAGTTGAACCCCTTTACCACGACATAGAGATCACAGGTCCGGATCAACTGACCGTTCGCACAGCAGATGAATGGGAAGTGATCGATACACAATTCAAAACCCTTCGGAGGATTGAAGCGGATGAACTTACTTTAGAAACCAACGGCTGGTACCGCATCACAATCAATGGAAAGAGTGGTCTCATCGATGAAAATTTCCAACCACGGTGGCCAATCGAATACGATTATATCGGAAGCATCGAAAACCAAAAAGCAGTCGTTATAAAGAATAGGAAGTTTGGACTGCTGCGAACGGATCAATCCATTGTGCTTCCCATTGCGTTTGACTCACTTTGTGTAAAGCGAAACTTTATTCGGGCACGCGAGTGGATTGGCGGCGTTTTCTCATGGAATTTGTATGATACTTTTGGCGTAAAGAAAACAAAGCACCCTTATGAATTGATTGAAAATTATAATGGAAAATTTTTTCCGGTAAAATACCGGGGATATTGGGGTGGCGTGGATCGTTATGGAGAGGAGCAGATCGCTTGCGTGTATGACAGGCTAGAAGAAATGAAAGACCAATGGATCGTTGTCAGGTTCAAAAATGAATATGGCATCATTACAGAGGAAGATCAATGGAAGCTGCCGCCTCAAAAGTATCCGGTTGAACTCATTGACGATGATCATTTTATTGAGCGCCAGGACAGCCTTCTGTTTCTCAAAGATTTTACCGGAAATGCCATTTATTTTACTGACAACCCCATCACTCTTTTCCAGGAACACCTGCTGGAGCGATTGCCAGATGGAACTGAAAAAGAGATAAACTTTAACGGACAGATCACGAGCCGAAAGGAGCCCGTGGTGATCTACACGGAGCAATCCTTCCGCGAAAGCGAGGGACTCATGGGAATAAAGCGCGATGGCAAGTTTGGCTTTGTCGATCGCCAGGGACGCCTCAGAATTGCCAACCGCTACGATTCCATCGGCGAATTTCGGGATGGCCTTGCTCCGGTGAAGTTGGTTGGAAAATGGGGGTACATCAATGATACTGACCAAATCGTGATTCAACCCATGTATGACAAGACGGAAAATTTTGATCTCGGCATTGCTCGGGCGGTGAGAAAAGGAAAAACAGGCCTCATCAACGATAAGGGCGAAGCCTTGCTTGAGTTCCGCTATGATTCTATCCGAAGATTGACAAAAGAAATTTTCCTTTTGACCCTCGACGGGTTGAAAGGGTTGGCTGACGCCAATGGAAATGTCTTGATTGAGCCAAGGTTTAACTCCCTTGAACTTGTTTCAGAGGAATTCGTAACCGTTTCACGCGGAGGCCATCATGGGGTTTTGACGAAGGAAGGCGCTAGTGTCCTTCCTCTTCAGTTCGATAAACTGAATTATAATCCTGAAAGAAATATTTTTCTCACTAAGAAAATAAGTGAGTGGAAAATAATGCCCCTCAGAGGTTCATCCCAATAACAACTGAGCTTCTGATTTAATCCTTAAAATGAGGGTTACATTTCTTGAGGGTTACATTCCCTCAGGTTATCAGCACTCTCAATATCGTTTCCTAACCAACTACTTGCTCGGGGTATTGGGTGATTGCCCGGATTTTCCAGAGCCAGAAATGGACTGTCTCATCTCCGTATCGGCCTGTACATTCTGCATTTTATAATAATCCATCACACCCAGGTTACCGTTGACGAATGCTTGCGCAATGGCTTTCGGTATCTCCGCCTCTGCCTGAATCACATTCGCACGAGCTTCCTGTGCTTTGGCAATCATCTCCTGTTCTAACGCCACCGCCATTGCCCTACGCTCTTCAGCGCGTGCCTCCGCTACTTTTAGGTCTGCAGAAGCCTGGTCGATTTGAAGTTTCGCACCAATGTTTGCGCCAACGTCTACATCAGCAATATCAATGGAAAGAATCTCAAAGGCAGTACCAGCATCCAAACCTCTTGACAATACAAGTTTTGAAATCTTATCTGGATTGGCAAGCACTTCTCGGTGTGATTGCGCCTGACCAATGGAGGTAACGATGCCTTCACCTACGCGTGCCAGGATCGTATCTTCACCTGCACCGCCCACCAATTGCGCGATGCTCGCCCGAACTGTTATTCTTGCGATCGCTATCAATTGAATACCATCTGCTGCTACGGCTGCCACCTTGGGTGTCGTGATTACTTTTGGATTAACAGAAATCTGTACTGCCTGAAATACATCACGACCTGCAAGATTGATTGCGGTCGCCTGCTTGAAGCTAAGACTAATGTTCGCCTTTTCAGCTGAGATCAAGGCCCTGATCACATTGGGTACGTCGCCTCCCGCGAGGTAATGCGTTTCAAGTTCGCGTGTAGTTACTTGCAGACCGGCCTTGGTGGCAGTAATGAGAGAATTCACAATAATGCCGGGTGGAACTTTCCGGATCCGCATTCCTATGAGCTCACCAATGGTAATTTTTACACCTGCAAATATCGCCGTGATCCACAAGCCTACCGGCACAAAATACATGAACAGGAAAAAACCGATGATGCTGACGAAAACAATAAATAGAAACGCTAAACTTTCCATACTTTTTTATATTTAGGATAAGGGTTCTACAATAATTTGATGCGCCAGAATTTGCTTGACGCGGATTTTTATTCCTGTCTCTACGTAATTTCCCAGCGTCCTGACTTCATACGTCTTCTTATCCAACTCCGCCTTACCGGAAGGGCGAAGGGCCGACACGGTCACTCCTTCTTCTCCAATCGTAACGCCGGATAAAATCTCCTCATTTACCTTGCTCGTGCTGGTGGATTTCAGGGAGAAATGCCCCCACACATTCGCCTTGAAGGCAAAGTATAGTGTCATTCCTGAGATCACTGCCGATCCTCCCGTGGTGGCCCATCCAATGCCGCTTCCAAAGTATTTGAAACTAAGTCCATCACCCAGGACCAAAAAAACAAAGCCCACGACCCCAACAATGGTAGTTCCGGGGACAAAAATGATTTCTGCGACCACGAGCGTAAGGCCGAATAAGATCAATGATAATACGATGAGCCACTCAATCATAATAATCAAAATTAGTCAATTAGCCTGTGCCGCGGACGGTCAATGAATATTAAATTCTCCATTGACACTCGCAGCGAATAATCAATATGCCCTCGCAAACAGTACTCTTCTTCCGGAAGGTCTTCCTGAATAAATGCACTTGCCGGTCTCCTCCTTCGCATCAAGCGGTATGCAACGCACCGTAGCTTTGGTTTCCTCCTTGATTTTCATTTCCGTTTCGGCAGTACCGTCCCAGTGGGCAAGCACAAAACCACCTTTGCCGTCAAGTACATTTTTAAATTCTTCAAAGGTTTCAACGGTGGTCGTCTTCTCTGTTCTGAACTTCAATGCCCTCGCATAAATATTTTTCTGAATGTCTTCGAGGAGTTTTTGAATTTTCTGAACTGCATCCTCAACCATCATCACTTGCTTTTCCTTTGTGTCGCGCCTGGCCACTTCGATTGTTCCATTTTCCAGGTCGCGCGGGCCGATGGCGATGCGGACCGGGACACCTTTCATTTCATATTCAGCAAACTTAAAGCCCGGTTTATGGGTATCGCGGTTGTCAAATTTCACTGACAGTCCCGCTTGTTTCAATTCCTTGATCAAAGGCTCAACTGCAGCGGAAACTTTATTCAACTCTTCTTCACTTCGGAAGATCGGAATAATGACTACATGGATCGGCGCCAAACGGGGCGGAATAATAAGCCCTTCATCATCTGAGTGTGCCATAATCAATCCACCGATCAACCGTGTACTGACACCCCATGAGGTACCCCATACATAATCAAGCGTGCCTTCTTTATTGGAATATTGCACATCAAACGCTTTTGCAAAATTCTGTCCAAGGAAATGTGAAGTCCCTGCCTGGAGTGCCTTGCCATCCTGCATCAGCGCTTCAATGCAAAATGTGTCAATAGCTCCAGGAAATTTTTCTCCTTCACTCTTCTTTCCCTTGATCACAGGCAAAGCCATAAAGTTTTCAACAAAATCAGCGTACACATCCAGCATCTGGAGTGTTTCTTTCTGAGCTTCAGCGGAAGTCGCGTGAGCGGTGTGACCCTCTTGCCAAAGAAATTCCGACGTCCGTAAAAAAAGTCGTGTTCGCATTTCCCATCGCACCACATTGGCCCACTGATTTATTAAGATGGGCAAATCGCGGTAAGACTGTATCCATTTTTTATAGGTGCTCCAGATGATCGCTTCGCTGGTTGGCCGAACCACCAATTCTTCTTCCAGCTTTGCCTCCGGATCAACGATGAGTTTGCCTTTATTTGCTGGGTCAGTTTTAAGCCGATAGTGAGTGACGATCGCACATTCTTTGGCAAAACCCTCAGCATTTTTTTCCTCCGCTTCAAATAAACTCTTGGGTACGAAAAGCGGGAAGTACGCGTTGACGTGGCCAGTATCTTTAAACATTTTATCCAGCCCTTGC
>JAYVRH010000405.1:0-5369 GCA_043776495.1 Cyclobacteriaceae bacterium | reverse complement strand
AAATCCTAAATCGTAAATCTTCCTCATTTGCTCCCCAACTCCAGAATCATAAAAGTACCCGGCACTACCTTAGGTCGTGGCCTTGGGTTCTCAGTCGTTGCGGCAGGCGTCTCACCATATTGAGCCGAAGAGACAAACACATGATGCGTTTTTGCATCGAACGCAATGGTACGTGCTCCAACTTCTGTCTTCACGGTGCCAATCGATTTGAATTCGTTGGCCGAAACTTCCTGAACAACAGATATAGAGCCTTCACCATTTGAACTGAACGCCAATTTGGTAGAAGCATCAAACACAACCCCATCAACCCTTTTCCCAATCGGGACCTGGGCAATAATTTTCCCATTGTCGGAATCAAGTACAATCATCCATTCATTATGACATACAGTAAATAATCTATGCGTCTCCCGGTCCATCGCAATTCCGGTGGGCTCTTCTCCAGGCCCGATCTTCCATCGGTTCTTAATGCCCAGCGTTTTAGCATCAAACGACACGATTTCATTCACATCTTCCAGATTCACAAAGATGGTTCCCTTCTCATCCGACACACCAGCTTCGACCGCCTCACCACCCAATGGAATGGTGCCAACAACTTTTCCCGAAGATATGTCCACCGCCGTTGCGTCGCCGCCGCTGTGGTTAAAAATGAATACACGATCAGAGAAATTATCGTAAAGCAATGCGTCCGGATTTTTGCCCGTAGGCACTTCAACGATGGGCGCCAGAGTCTTCAAATCAAAAATCGTGGCTGAATTCGATCGCCCGTTGGTTGTGATGCCGCGACCTTTCTTCGCAACGATTGCTATACCGTGTACACCCTGAAGGTTAGGGATGATGCCTATTTTTTCGTGCGTGTCAGCATTCAGCACTTCCACTTGAGTGGCATGAGAAACATACAATCTCCGGTTCTCGCTATCCACCGCTAGATAATCCCAACCACCTTCACCGCCGATGACAGTTTTCTTGATGAGGTGAATGGGTTCGTTTTGAGCATTTACGCTGTTAATGGCAAGGCATCCTGCCAGCAGCACGATGAGCACCAATGGTTGTTTTAATTTTTTCATGATTTTTAGGTAAGGTTAATTGTAAGGAGATTAGGATTCATGTCTTTGGGTAAACTCAATCTTCCAATTAGACCAGGAAACTGTGTGATTTATTCCCAAGCTTAGGTTTTATTCAATTGACATCGAAATTTCATCTCTAATTCTGAAGAGAAACTAAATTTTCAAAACCTTAACCACTCCGAAATTCAGAATTCCTACAGTTTTTGGTCATACTTTTGCAGAAGACTACAAAACTGTGAAAATACTGATAGTCGAAGATGAAGTTGATCTCCTCTCAAGTCTGATCGCTTTTTCCGAGAAGGAGAATTACAACGCGGATGTCGCCAAAACATTTTCTGAGGCATCAGAACGGATTTCGATTTATGATTACGATTGCATCCTGCTGGACATCAATCTGCCGGATGGCAACGGGTTGAAGCTGCTGGAGAACTTAAAGCAGATCAAGAAAACCGATGGGGTCATTATTATTTCAGCCCGTCATTCCCTGGATGACAAAATCGAAGCACTCAATCTTGGTGCAGACGACTATTTAACAAAACCATTTCACTTCTCCGAACTGAATGCCCGAATACAGGCTGTAATCCGAAGAAAAAAGTTTGACGCACCTCATGCTCTGTCTTTTGCTGACATTGAAATCGACCTTCAACTGCATAGTGTAAAAGTGAAAGAGGCCATCGTTAAATTGACCAAAAAGGAATTCGACATCCTCCAACACCTCATTGCAAATAAAAACCGGGTAGTCTCCAAAAATTCCCTCGCAGAATATATTTGGGGCGATCATGTTGACAACGTGAACTCATTTGATTTCCTCTTTGTCCATCTGAAAAATCTCAAAAAGAAACTTAAACTGGTCGGGGCATCCGTAGAAATCAGGAATATATATGGCGTAGGGTACCAGATCATCGAATTATGAAGCCGGTCAAACTGCTCACACTCACATCGCGGAATTACCTGCTCATCTTCCTGGTGCTGACGCTGTTTTTCTTTGCCGTTTTCTATTTTATGATTCAGAAGGAAGTGCTCAGCAGTACCAATGAAGTTCTGTACAACCGCAAAATGCACATTCTTGAACAGTTCAAAAAAAATAGCGGTACGCTTTCACCAGAATCTTTCAATTACTCAGACTTCATCATCACCCAAATCAATGGCTTGCAACTCGGTGAAGACCGATATGTTGACACGCTAATGTACGAAACCGTCGACAATGAGTGGGACGAATTTCGAAAGCTTCAATCTACTTTTGAATTGGATGGGAAGCACTATCAACTTGACATTGTGATCGCAAGGTTGGAGACGCATGAAATCGTTGAAAGCATTTTACAATCCCTGTTGATCGTTTTTATTTTGATGGTGGCTGTCTTCTATTTCACCACACGGCATTTCTCCAAAAAGCTCTGGCAACCTTTCTACAACACGCTTCAACAACTCAACCACTTCGAAGTAGATCAGGCTAAAGAACTCGAACTGAATCCTGGCCGTATTGAAGAGTTCATCATGCTGGATAAATCAATCAAGGACTTAACCGAGCGGACGCGCACCACCTTCCACAATCAAAAGCAGTTTATCGAAAATGCATCTCATGAGATGCAAACTCCCCTTGCCATCACGCAATCCAAACTGGAACTCCTGATTGAGGATCCTCACCTGACGGAATCGCAATCTGAAATCGTTCAAGCATTGATTAACTCCACCCAGCGTCTTGCCAGGCTCAACAAGACTTTACTCCTCCTTTCCAAAATTGAAAACCAGCAATTCCTCGAGAAGGAAAAGGTTGATCTTAAACCATTAATCACTGAGATCCTTATCAACTTTGAGGAGCAACAGGAGCAACTGAAAATACGAGTCGAAGAGCATTTTAGTGACGACACAACCATCCATGCGAACAGCATGCTCATGGATCTATTGCTAACCAATCTAATTAAAAATGCCTTTTTTCATAACAAGCAAGATGGTTCTATTCAAATATACATCAGCAACAATAAATTCACCATCTCCAATACTTCTTTAGGTGAAGCCATTCCAGGGGCTAAACTATTCCAGCGTTTCTATAAGCAATCCACCAACAAAGAAAGCTGGGGCCTCGGGCTGGCAATCGTTAAAAAGATATGCGACATTAATCAGTGGAAAATATCCTATTCAAAAACAGGCCCAACGCATTCATTCAATATTTTATTCCAGGAAAAGCACTAATCGCCAGGAAACTTTAGTTTTAATTTAGTATCGCGGGTGAGCTTTGATGTTATAAATATCAATTACCATGAAAACCATCAGCACATTATTCATTGCATTTTCTTTGGTCCTTGCAGGCTATGCCCAAAGCGTCAAAGAAAATGATGTCCCAGCCGCTGTACGCAATGCGTTCAAAGCAAAATATCCACAAGCAAAAGCAGAGAAGTGGGTAAAGGAGGGAAACAATTATGAAACGGAACTTACCTTGAATGGCAAAGAATACGAAGTTTCTTTTGATGCGGTCGGAAAATGGGTAGAAACAGAAAAAGAAATAAAATCAAGTGCACTCCCCCAAGCAGTAAAAGACGGATTGGCAAAAAGTAAGTACAGTACGTGGACCATCAAAGAAGCGGTGGAGATTGAATCCCCGGAATATAAACTTGCATACGAACTGGAACTTGCAAGCGGTAAGGAGAAGATCGCGCTTTACTTTACTCCTGACGGGAAGATCGTGAAGGAAGAGAAGGATTAATATTTAAGTTATTATTGTTTCACCAGTTTCTTCAACTCACTTGCGATATAATCCTTTGACAACCAATTATTGCCCAGCATGACGCCCTCGATTTTTGTGGTCTGATTAATGTCTTTCAAAGGATTTCCATTGAGCAGCACTAAATCAGAGACATTCCCGACTTTCACGACACCGGAATCATCTGACTTTAGAAAAGTTGCCACGTTCACGGTTCCTGTGCGCAATGCCTCATAAGGCGTCAAGCCGGCGTCGACGAGGTATTGCAACTCATGATGGATGGAGAAGCCCGGCACATTGAATACCTGCGGTGCGTCCGATCCCAGCAGCAATCCGACATCGTTCTTGTTGCATTCGTAGATCAACTTTTTCCTAAGGTTAATGAAGTTGTTCACATCCGTCAAATTGTATTCGAGGTTGGACATCTGCCTTTTTTTATTTTCAGTCCAACTGTCGAGTGTCTTGGTATCCATGTAAACCAGTGACACTGCTCATTGTGATCTTTGTGCATTCTTAGCGATCGTTGTGCTTTCTTAGTGTCCTTTGTGACCTCTAACATTCTTAAACTACCCCGCCAATTCATTCACAATCGCAATCGCTTTATCAATCTCTTCAGGACTATTAAAAATATGAGTACAGTGCCTTACGCCAAACTGATCTCCTTGTGATCGGGGGCGCATTTTTGCTTTGGCCCAATAAGCATCCTGGATTTTAGTACCAGTAAGACCCTCAATATTATACACTGTGATGCCCGCACACATCGCCTCATCGATGGGTGAAAAGATTTTTACTTTATTATTTTTCCGCAAACCAGTTCTCAGCCTTTCTCCGAGAAATTTGATGCGTGCATACACTTTGTCCGGTCCGATTTCCTGATGAAAATCGAGGGAAGCTTCCAGTCCTTTCAGTACAGGAAAGTTACCTGTGCCGCGTTGTGTAAAGCGAAATCCTTCATCTTCATGGCTATCCCATCGGCCACTCGCCACGGTGGACCAGATGTCCTTCATACGATTGGCCTTTACATACATAAAACCTGTACCTGCAGGCGCACCGATCCATTTGTGAAAACAGCCCAGATAAATATCACAGTCAATGTCTTTTACGTCTACTTTAATCTGACCTATCGTTTGAGCCCCATCGAGAACGGTTAGAATTCCGCGACTCGTTGCTTCCCTGCAAATTTCTTTCACAGGAAGAATGGCGCCGCTGCCTGTAATCATGTGTGACAACATCAACACTTTCGTGCGGGGAGTCAAGGCCTTGACAATGATTTCATATACTTCGGATGAACTCCTGGCCGGCTTGGGAACAGCCACGGACTTGAACACAATTCCATACCGCTTTTCTTTTACGAGCCAACCTCCCCTTCCTCCTGAGTGTTCCTGATCTGTGGTGAGTACTTCATCTCCTTGTTGCAGGGTTATCCCGTTGGCCACATAGCTCATCCCGTTTGTAACATTGTCGGTCATCGCAATCTCAGCAGCAGATGCGTTAATCAATGACGCTACTTTCGTGCGAATCCCGATCAGGTTGTTATAGCCGCTGATAAACTCCTCTTTGTTGTCATCTTTATAAGCCCACTCAGCCACATTTTCTGATAAGTATCG